>PBMP01000015.1 GCA_002722705.1 Pseudobdellovibrionaceae bacterium
CATTCCCCCTAGGGGGAATTAGCTCTTTATCTACAAACCGGACATTTGCCTTAAGAAACCTACCGGACACTTCTACTTATTACTGACACTACATGAAATATAAGAGAAAAATATCAGACAAAATAAAAGAGGCAGCACGTTTTTTTCCGGTTGTGATCTTAACAGGAGCTCGTCAGACGGGAAAGACTCCATGACGCGATCTTATCAACTATATTTACGGGAACCTTTATTTTTGCATAAACGTTAGACATACGAATACTTACTATTCAGATATTAGTCAGAAAATCAAAATAACAATAAGATAAGAATTATTTTTTTGGTACGTTATTTGCGATCTCATTTCCCTGTGAGTGCATTTTTTTTAAAAATGTATGTGTAGAGAGAGAATGATTAGGTGAAAGAAGGCCTGATCTCTATGTGAGGAGTGGGTCATGAAGAATGCCATAAAAAAAATTTCAGTAACTTCAATTTTATTTATTTTAACTGCATGTGGGGGATCAAGTTCGGATTCCAGTAATCAAAATTTAGAAAATGCGGTGGTGGCAACAAAAGCTTTTACACATCTAACGACTGCCTCAAATACAACAGCGAATATTACTGTTCTTGATACGGTACTTTATCCAGAGTTAGCAAATCCAAGTGTTAAAATTATTGTAAGCCAAAGAATTGATGAATTAGATTTAATGGGGACTTTGTCACCTCAGAATGATCATCCTATAGCGGTGCATTTTAGCCCTTCTTTACTTCAATGGGTTATTGTTAATATTGATGGAACAAGTTTTGATGATGGTGTTCGATTTAATGTTTTGATTCCTGGGAATCAAGGCCTGTCGTTTGAACATCAAGTGTCTTCTGCAAATATTCCTGGTGCTAGTCTTGTAAAAGAGGGTTTAAGTGGGAATAGTAATGCAAATATTTTTGTTTCTCCAGTATACGAAATTGGAAGTCCATTTGTACTAGCAAATACCAGTGTAAGGTATAATGTGACAAATGAATGGTATATTCAAAAAGAAGATGGTTCAGCTCCTGTTGTCGGAGAAAAGTATAATGTATATGTTCCTTCGAGCTCTGAAATCTCAGTGAAAGTAACTCCCGTCGCTGATGATGATCCAATTATTATTTTTAGTAGTAGAAATTCAAATTCTATTGGCCATCATTTTTTCTCTCTAGACAGTACGAATAAATTGAGTTTAGTGAATGAAAATTTTGCGGCTTCAAATGTACCATCTATGGGATTTGGAATTCGAAATGCCGATGGAGCAGATGTAACTACAGATGAAACCTTTAACGTACTTGTGATTCAATAAGTTTGGAAAAGATCATTTATTCTTTAAAAAACCCGGGTTATTTTGATTTATGTAAAAAATTAATTTCTGATTTAGGTCTTGAGTCTGAAGTTGAAACTACAGGTTTTATTTCTGAGTCTGAAATAGATTCTCATTGTCAAAATACAAGCTTAGTCATTACGGCTTTCGGAGAAATTTTTGGGTCTGGTTTATTGTTCAAGCAATGTCTCGAGCAACGTCAGTACTTACTTCTGATCATCCGACTAACCTTGATTTAGATTTGCAAGAGAATCAGTCCTATTATTGAATGGTTTATCACTCTAATTTAAGCTACTGATTTAGAGGATCGCTCAGATATAACGAAGGTAAACACTCTTCTGTTACTCTCACTAAGATTAATAATTTTAATTTTTTGTTTAAAGGCAACAGGTCCGAGATTTTCAGCTAATTTCCCAATTAATTCATCAGCAAATGAATGAGAAACTGTACGGATACCTGAAAAATCAAGAACTACAGGCTCCAAAGAATTTTCAATCTTCAATCGTATTTCTTCAGCCAGCTTACGCCCACCGAGAACTTGACCAAAGTTTTTAAAATCCAAATTCATTACCAACCTCGTTATTTTGATTTCCAAGTATTTCGTTAAAGCATACTGGGTTGTCTAGATTATAACGCAATTCAATAGAAGTGCCAAACCACGGGTACTCAGCCTTATAGCATTTGCCCGTCAAGCAATCAACAATTTGATTTCCGGAACGTATTTTCAACAACCCATTGTTTCTACTGAGGACCTCGTGTGTTTGCCATAGACCGAATCCTTTTCCTTGACCAGAGGTTACCCCTTTTTTCAAAGATTCTAGGATGAGAGATCCATCAGAAAAAGAAGAATATTTAGAGTTAGATTTTTTAAGGTGGGTTGCAATTCCTGGTCCCCGGTCAACAAAAGCTAAATGTAGGACTCTAGAAATAACCTGACCAACAACAACGCCATATTTGGCATACATTTCTATATTTGTTATTAATTCTGCAACCAGTCTATCAATAGTTTCTTCATTTTTTTGAGGACTATTGGCGAGTATCATTTGTATGCGCTCATATACTGTCTCGTTGCAATTTGAGGCTTCATTTACCTCAATTGTATTGAGATTATTGCTACTGTAAATATTTTGACCGTGAATATCTGGAATCTCAATATAGTCAAAAAAATTAAGTCTAGATAAGAATGTAGCGGCATTTCCTCTATTTTCAGAATGATCAATGATAGAATTATTTTGTTTTGAGGCTACTGATAGATGTGCGATAGAAATGGGCTCAAGAAAAGTAAAACGCGAAAGTTCTACCTTTCCGAGTGAAATAGATTGCAAAATGTCATTCAATACTGGGTTTTCTCTCATTTATCCTCTTTATCAACTGCAACCTATTTAACAAGTTTATATGAATTTTTTCAACATTGATTTTTAATTACTAAAAATATTTCTTGTATAGATACGAGTTATATAGAGTTTAGTTATAATTAATGTTTTATAAAAGAAAGAAAAAGTAAAATTGAAAAACTAAGTTTAGCTCAAATTAAAAATATGACTAAAGTATCAGAAAAACGTTCAGATATTCCTGTTATTAGTTCCTCTTAAGTGAATATGAGACTTTCTCAGAATTTACTAGAAAATACAAAAAAGCTTACAGAGTTTAAATGATTTTCATGTATGAATTTTTTCACGAAAATCTTTAAAAGAAGACATTGAAATACGGTGAGGTACTTTTGAAAATGTTGGGTGAATTAAATTTTTATAGTTTTCGTATTTAAAAATTATTCTTTAAAAAAACCGGACCAAACGGGTTTTTTAAAGAACCCATCAATACACCCTTTCAATAAAATAGGTAAAATATTGAATTGTCGATAAAGAATAGCTCTTAAAGCTCTTTTGCTTCCATAGATAAAAACTGAGTAAGAAATCCCAAATATTTTTTGAAAAAAAGAAGCATTTTTTTCTAAGAAAAGAATTCTATTTCTGAGCATAAGATATTCAAGGAGACCGCTTACACGTTTTGTACTGACACTTTCTTCATGATAGATTTGAGTAAGTGGAGTGACTCCAAGTTTTTTTCCTGATTTTTTAACTTTTACACAAAAATCTGTTTCTTCGTAATAAGCATAATAGTCTTCGTCTAAGAATCCAATATCCTTAAATGTAGTCCATCGAACCATGAAGCAACAACCATGAACAAAGTCACAGGATTCAAATGGAGAAACTGCATGCTTTTTCTCAAAAGGAGTCGTTCCAGTCCATAAATTGATTGATCCAGTACTTAAGGGTGTTTCATTTTCTTTTTTAGGAAGTGAATACATCTCTGGACCCAAAACAGAAAGTTTTGGATGTTCTTCCATAATTTCTGTCATTGTAGCAATCATGTTTGGAGGGACTTCAGTGTCATTATTCAGAAGGATGACGTAATCAGGCTTTTCTTTTTCAGCAATGTGGAGTCCGAAGTTCATTCCTCCTGCAAACCCTTGGTTTTTTTCAATTCGGTGAGGAATAATACCTTTAGGAAGTCTTTTTTGTAATTTTTGAAAATTCTCTATCGTTGAGCCATTGTCAATAAGAATGAGATCTGTATTCGGATAGGTATTTTGTTCTAAAGACTTCAAACAATTCAATGTTTCTTCATGTCCATTCCAGTTGAGCATTATGAGAATAACTTTAGGTGATTTCATTGAATTTCTTTCTCAACTTCCTGCATCCACTTCTTCGCATATTGATCCCAAGGGACTTCTGAAGCAATTCGAGTACTTTCCAGGTGAGTTGCGAGAGTAGGGCTGGGTGCCCAGAGTAGATGTTTTTTTTGAAAAAGAATCTGAATTGGACTCATTTGCCATGCTTTTGCTATAAAAGTAAAAGAGTCCCAGTCTTTCTTTTTAAATTTAATCCACTTCAAAGGATTAAAAAGGTGCTCGTGAGTAAGTGTTAACCACATTCCAGCGTCGGGGTTTCCTTGAGTATACGTCTTCAGTTGTTGCTGTGTTCTTTTTAAAACATCTTTGCTTGTTAAAAAGGTGAGACAAGTGGAGGCCACTGTCATCCATTGGATATTTTCGTAGTCTATTTTTTCTCTTTTAATTTTTTGAAAGTCGTAGTCAAGATAATCGGGGTGGTTATAAGGGGTAATAAAGTCGATTTTTTCGAATTTTTTTTGAAAATCGAGCATTTTTTTAAAGCTTTCAGGGAGATAAAGATAATCATCTTCTGCAAAGTAGACAGAGGAACTAAAGTCTTGATTGAGTAAAATCTCAATTTGTTGAGTAAAGGTAGCTTCATTTCCAGATGGAGAGGCCTGCAGGATTGTTGTGTTGTCTTCTCCCATTTCTTTGAGAATGACTGACTCGTAGGACTCTGGACACTGATCTAAAATTGCATAGAAATGAAAATTTACTCCTTTTAGTCCTTGTTTTAAGCTTTTGAGTCCCAGTGTGACAAGTTTGAGCTTATTGTCTGGATAATAGAGCGGCTTTTTAGAGATTCCTGGATAGACGCGGTAGGCAATGGCAACTGAAGGTTTCATGTTCTTTCGACTGTATTGTAAAAACGGTGGTGAAATCAAAGGTTTTTGTTAAAGTAAAAACATTCTCATGAGAAAAATATTCAGTTATTGGACATCAAAGATAATTATAAAAGATTTGAGTTGGGTCTTTTTGGGGGAGGCTTTAACTCGATTGTCGTCCTTTTTGATGGTTATTTTTTTGGTTCGGAAGTTAGGCGCGGCACCTTATGGGATATTGGCAGTCGGTCTAAGTTTTGTGTCTCTTATTCTTGAGCTTTCTGATCTGGGACTCAATGGAACGGCGATTCGTTTAGGTTCTGAGTATTATAAAAAAGGGGAGGTGAGCGCATTTTCAGGATTAATGACTTCTCTTCTTTTGTCTAGGCTTTTAATTTTTTCTGTATTTATTTTTGGAGTTTTTTTTAGCGATCTTTTTTTTGATTTAGATTTTTTTAAAAAAATCTCAACTCAGATGATTCTACTTTCGTTGTTGGGAGGTGGGTTTTTACTTCTTCAAACCTATGTAAATTCTCTTTTAGTTTGCTTACAGAAATTTAAAGCTGTTACGTTTTCGAATGCAATCATTGGAGTTGGAAATCTTTTTTTAGTGTTTTTTTTATTCGGGATCGACCGTCTTTCTCCGTTAAGAGTAATTAGTATTATTTGGATCCCGCCACTTCTTTCAACAATTTTTGCATGGTTTCAATTGAATCCTGAATTGAGAAAACTTTCGTGGCCAAATTCTTTAGAAGTGAATCGATTTTTAAAAATAGCGATTGGACTATCATTAGCTGCATTGTTTCAAGTTCTTTTATCGCGGTCAGACTTATTTATGCTAACAGAAATGAGTACGTTAGAGGAAGTTGGTCGATATAGTGCCCATTTTAGATTATCTCGAATGACGATGCTTCTTCCGTCTCTTTTTGGAATCATTTTAGGGCCAAGACTGATGGGAAGTTTAGAGAAGACAGAATCTAGGCGCAGAATTCAGCAATTTTTTTGGAGTGCAGCACTTTCTGTATTGATTGTGATTGGAATGATTATTTTGAGAAACTTGGTGATTGAGCTGACTTTAGGGACATCTTACATTGAGAGTTCTGATGTTCTTTTATTTTTATTGATGGGTTGGATCGCTACAATTTTTGGACAAGTATTATTTCAAATGATGGTTTTTAATGAAAAAACTAAACCCATTGCTATTGGAACTTTTTTTGCTTTAATTTTGAATGTTGGTTTGAATTACCTCTGGATTCCTCAGAGAGGAGCTTTGGGAGCAGCACAGAGTTTCTTATTGAGTTCAATTTGTACCACGGCTTTTTTAATTTTTTTTGTTATTCGATTAAAAAAATCTAACATCTCTCTTTGATTTTTTCTTCGATTTTATTCCAGTGCGCCATCCAAGTGTATTTTTCGGTCAGTACTTGTCGTGCTTGTTTTCCGAGAAGAGAGTACTCATTTGGATGATTTAACCAGTTTAGAATTTCGTTGACCCATTCATCAATATGGTTTGGTTCAAGGAGAACTCCAGTTTTTCTGTCTTCGATAATTTCACCAAGCTGTTCTAAATTAGAAGCAAAAATAGGTTTTTCTAAGGCCATATATTCAAAAAGCTTAGTTGGACTTCCAAAAAAACGTGTTCCATCCGGATTTGGAATGTGAGGGGATACAAAAGCATCACAGAGATTCATGTATGCAGGGGTACTTTGTTGTGGAAGTCTTCCAGTCAGTGTTATGAATGAGCGGCCTTTTTCAGTGAGTGTATTTTCGAATTCTAATCGTAAATCCCCATCTCCTATCATAAGAAAATGAATGCTATCTGGAGAGTTTTCTACTATTTGGTTAATTACGTTTGCGTAAAAGGTGGTTCCATGCCACTGACCGAAAGTTCCCACAAATCCAATTACTTTTTTCCCTTCAAGTCCGAGTGATTTTTTTAGAGAAATGGATTTTTTTTCTAGTGTCGTAGGGTCAAATTTATTTTCGTCGACTCCATTTGGGACGGATATAATTTTACTTGAATCGAAACCACGTTCTATGAGTTGATCTTTAAGAATATCACTTACAACCACAATTACATCGGCATGCTTTAACGTAGTATTTTCTAAAGAAACAAAAAGTCGGTCAAAAATACTTTTACCAGTTCCCCAGTTCATACGAATCCATGCTTCGCTGCCGTTATATTCAAGAATAAGAGGAATTTTAAATTTCTTTTTTAATAAAATAGCTCCTAATGAGCCGAGATGATACCTGTGGTAAATAAGTGAGGCATTTTTTTTTATTTCAAATTTTTGTAGCGCATTTTTTGTTACTTTCTCATCCGTACTTATACTTCCACCTCCCAAGGGGATATTCCACCCTGGGAAAACTTGAGATTCATGAAGAGTAATGTTTTTTGAGTAATCGACCTCTTCGAGGCAATCAGAAGAAAACAGATCCACCTGATGACCTTTTTTCGTCATTGAGTTGATCACTCCAGCCAGATGACCAACAGATCCACCTATTTTCATTCCAACATATGCGTCTGCTCGGAGAAAAAGAATTTTAAAGAAAGGGGAGTTGATACTTTCAGTAGATAGTGTTCTCTTTTTAAACGATTGAAGTAAAAATAGTCTTTTAATGATTTGTTGAGAGAGATGAAAAATATCTGAAAGTATTTTAGTAATTGATTTAATAAGCCGAGTAAATCGCGACGAAGTTATCCATTCATCTCTTTTCCAACTATAAAGTTGAGTCTTGCTTTTGAAATGAAGGGAGGAGAGGGCAAGAAACCAAGGGAGTATTCTTGTTTTTTTTGAATCGTAAGTACATAGAACGGTTAGGTCCCAAGGGGTTTTAAGGTAGTTGAGAATTTCTTTGGGATTGAGAATTTTTTTCCAAGGAACAAGTTTGATTTCGGAATCTGGAAATAGTCTCTTTAATTGCGCGATGCATCTTTCTTTGCAAATTTCAGATTCGCTATGATCAATAATGAACATATGTTTCATTGCTTCGTTATAATCGAGAAGGAGCGGTAAAACTAGAGTGATTTTGGTATTCGTTATCCTATAATTTGTAAACCGATATATAGACACTGTACGGAGATTAGAGTAATGTCCAAGTCATATGAAGAAAGTCTGTCAAAACTGTGGCTCTAAAATTGAGACTTCCTTAAAAGTTCCTGGACTCGAAGGTGTTTTCGTTTGTTTGGAATGTGAGGGATGGATGGCTTCGTCAAGTCTTTCTTTAGCAGAACTATCTAATCAAGTTTATGATGAAACTTATTTTAACGGAAAAGAGTATATTAATTACCAAGCTTCTGATGCTGTTCAACGTTTGAATTTTCGTAGAAAAATTTCTCTTTTAGATCAATACAATTTTTTTTCAAAAGATGCTCGAATACTAGAAATCGGCTCTGCCACAGGATTATTTTTAGATGAATTAAAGAAAAAAGATAAAAGTATACAAACAATGGGTATTGAGATTTCTCAATACGCTCGTCAAATCGCTGAGAAAAAGGGGCATAGAGTATTGACTCCTGAAAGTTCTGAACTTTTTGAGGAGATTAGAAAATTTAATCCTACTTTTATTTGTGCTTGGGATGTATGGGAGCATTTAGATTCTTCAGTAGATACAGTGACTCAATATTTAAATTCTTCTCCTGAATGTCAGGCTGTTGCATTAACTACAGTTGATGTTAGTGCTGTAATACCAAAAAGAAAAAAGAAAAAATGGAGACAGTTTCATCCACCGAGCCATTTAAACTATCCTTCGAGACGTTCTTTTGTACTATTTTTTAAAAAATATGATTACGAGGTCATATTTCAAAAGGCGTACGGGATGTACCGCCCCTTGAGTGAATATTTATTTGCTTTGTGTCCAATTTTGAGGTCTTGGTTATGTCGATTTAAAATTTTATATAAAATTCCAATCTATATGAACTTGTATGATATTCAAATGGTGATTGCGGAGAAAAAAAATGATCATCAGTAATCGATCTTTTATTGGGGGGATTGTTGTTCCTGCATTCAATGAACAAGTCGGTATTTCCGCTTTTTTAGACAGGCTTCTTGATGTGTTGTCTAAAGTTTCTGAATCTATTGAAGGAGGGAAAAGTTCTTTTAAGGTGTGTGTAGTAGATGATGGTTCAAGTGATGGTACGATAGATGTAGTTAGATCTTATTCTTCTCGTTACGAACATATTCAGGTTGAAGGTATTTCTTTAATTAAAAATTTTGGTTATCAAGGAGCTTTACTTGCTGGTTTTGAGTATTTGTCACCAAACACTGATTTTGTGATTTCAATAGATGCGGATGGAGAGCAACCTCCAGAGATTATTCCGCAGCTTATTCAAAAGTGGAAAGAAGGATCTGTCGTTGTTCATACTCAACGAAAAATAAATCAAAGACTTTCTTTTTTAAAAAAATGGTCTAGTAGTCTTTATTATCGTTCTCTTGCCTTGGCTTCTGGATTAAAAATTAAACCTGGAATGGCTGATTTCAAATTATGGGATTCATCTCTTTTGAGAGATGTTTCAGATTTTTTACCTAATTCAGGATCAACGCGGGTTTTCGCGATTTGGTTGGCACCAAACTCTCCTGTGATCACTTATGAACAGTCTGTTGTGGAGCTCAGGCGTTCAAGATTTACTTTTCGAAAAATGCTTCAGATGGCGTTAGGCGGGATGGTAAGATACTCAGATCTTCCCTTGAGGGCAGGGCTTTTGGTTGGATTGCTTTCAATCATTGCAACCTTTTTGCAATTTATTTTTGTTGTTGCTTCATATTACTCTGGGAAGACTATATCTGGATGGTCCAGTTTAATGATTGTTATTACTTTTTCTGGTGGTATGAATTCATTTTTACTTGGGCTTTTATGTGAATATTTATTAAGGCTTTCATTTAGATCTAGTTTCCCTAAATATATTTGTAAGAATATTGACTGAAGTTTATTTTGATTTCTGTTTTAAATTTAATTGACTTTGAATTGTTCAAAATTTTCGAATTTGGACAATTCGTGTTTATGAATTACGGTTATTTGATGTATGAATATAGTCATGATCTATAAAAAGGACTATATTTTTCAATTATTAGAGAGGTTAAAAAAAAGCCTTTTGAATAAAAGATTTGAGTGGATTTATCCTTTAGTCCTAGGAATTATTTTTCTTTTCCAAGGAGTTCAATACTACCAGAGTTTTTTTTCGAAAGGTCATTGGTATCAAGAGTATTTTGAGCCAGCAGTTCTTATTGGATGTGGTCATGGGTTTCGTTTGACTCAAAATAAAAAAAATAAGGAAAAAATTCAATCTTTTCTGAAGAGTAGAGATAGAGTTTCTTTTGATTGTAGCGCTTTAGAGAAGCCATTGAAATTGGATTCGAATCCAAAATATCAAGACCCTTGGATTTATTTAATGTATTCGGTAGGGTTGTCTTGGAAGATTTTTGGTGTGTCCTGGCTAGGATTGACACCGTTATTTGGTTTTTTGTTTTTATTTTATGGTCTTTCAGTCTATCTAATTTTTTCTCTTTTTTTTAATGCGCCATATTCTTTTTTATTTTCTTTATTTTATGTGCAGCCTTACTTTCTCGAGCATTTAAGAGATTTTTCGAAGGCACCTTTTACTCTTTTTTCATTATTTTTATTACTAAAATTGTTTTTTTTCTCCTCTAAGAGAAGTGAGCTTCGATTGTTAATCTCTTTACTTTATGGTGTGATTATTGGACTTGGCTATGGTTTTAGACAAGACTTTTTAATTAATGTTCCAGTTTTTTTGTTTGTTACATTTTTGTTTTTAAATGTTTCATTTTGGAAGAAGTTTTTTCTTAATGCATTGATGCTCGTTGGATTTTTTCTTCTTGCATATCCAGCTATTAGCTATGTCGGAGATTCTGGAGGTTGTCATTGGCATGTAGCACTTTTAGGATTAACCTCTCCTTTTCTTTCAGAGCTTTCTTTCTCTCAGTCATTTTACCGTTTCGGTCCAATTTATAATGATTCATGGGTGGACGATTTGGTTCATTGGGTGGGATTTGTTCAAAATGGAGTTAATAATATTGGATTTTGCTCTGCAGAGTATGATTATTGGAGTGGTTTGTATTATCGGAATTTATTCCACTTTTTTCCAGCAGATTTCTATTGGAGAGCCATTAGGTCATTTTGGCGAATTATTATAGAAAACAATGTTTTTAATTCAATTTTCCTTTTTTTATACACATTCATAGTTTCTTTTATTTGGTGTTGGAAAAAAAAGAAATTTTCAAAAGAAAGTTTATGGTTTTTGGTTCTTATTATTTTTGGATTATTTTTAAAACCGCATGGACTTCTTTTTTTTGGGTTTTCTTTATATTTTGCGTTGAAGGTTTTTTCTCCAAAAAAAGTTCTTTTTTTAAGTACTATTATTTTATATTTTACTGGATATCCATCAATTCAATTTAATTTTCGTCACTATTTTCATCTTGAAGTTTTTTCATATCTTATTCTTTCTTTCTTTCTTTGGTATTTTTTTGAGTTTTTATTTTCGGATAAAATTATTTCTCAGAGTTTAACTAGGCGAGCAAAGAAAATTGTACTGATTTATGGGAGTGTTTTTTTTATTTTTTCAACTCTTGTCTTTTCTGTTCAAAATCATAATTTAAATCAAATCATTCATAGGTTTGATTTAATGAGTAAAAAGCCAGTTGAATTTAAAATTGAAAATTTATCGATAGGAAAAAGTCGTTTGAATCTTAATTTAACTGAAGGAACTCCTTATTATTTAAAAATAAAGCTTAAAGACACTAAAGAGTGTGTAAAACGTAAGTTTTCAATAGAACCTATTTATTATTCTGTTTCAAATGATGTTCTTAGAAGTGAAAAATTTGAACTTGAATCTTTTGTATCGGGTACAGAAATATATTTTCCGTACTTTAGAAGAAGTAAGAGAGAACTTTATTTCTTTGGAGATTTTAAATGTTTAGAAAGTTTATATTCATATAATGAGTTGAAAAAAATCCAATTCCCAATCTATTATATACTGCCTAAAGAAAAAAGTTATTTTAGATTTTTTAGAGGTGCGTTTTAAGTTGGTACAAAGATAGTAATTTTCTAGTTTGCTCTAACCCAATCCATGCGATTGTATCAATGATGGATAAGTATTGATGATTGTGAGGAAGAGAATTTTGTATTTCAGGTGCAGACTCTATAAATTGAAGTTTTAAATTGTTTTTAGAAAATTCTTTTGTAGAGTAAAGTTCAATGCCACCGATAGGGTTTGTATATTCCGTTGTATTTTTTATTTTACAAATTTTAATAACTCTTTCTTGTCCTTTTAAGGAGTCTTCTAAATGTAAAGAACTGGTAGTAGAAACATGAGTAAAAATTTTTAGCTCTTTAAAAAGAAGTTTATTTATTTCAATTAATGTATCAGCGAGATTTTTTTCCGGTAAGATTAGGCGAAAAGCCTTTTCCAAGAAATTAATTCCTTCATCTTTAAAAGGAGCTTTTTTATAATTTGAAATAAACTGTCCTAAAATTTTAGTTTTGTTTTTTGTGCAAGCTTCTGAAAAGATACGTTGATTTATCTTGTAGTCAGACGGTGCTTTATTTAAATTAATCGTAAAAAATTGGGGTTCATTATTGATAAGGTATCGGTTTCTATTTATCCAACCACCTTTAATAAATTGGACGTCATCATGGAATACAAATTGTTCAGAATGGTGTGCTAATTGGAAATATCCAATATAAGGAAATAAATACGGTTGCATGATTGCTGTTTTCATTGCAGTAAAATATATATTCGTTTTTAAAAATTTGCTATGATGAGATTATGCATGAAAAAAGTAAACCAGTTCCTTTTGTTGGAGGGGTTTTTGGTGTCGAACCAGCTGTTGTTTCCAGCTCAAAGACTTCTCCTGTGTGGGAAAGGGAATTTTCAATTTTTTCAGCTAGCGCGAGATCCTCAATTTTTACATTATTCTCATATTTTGCTTTGATTGATAAAAAAGTTTGGCTGCCAAGGTATGTGTGTTCTGAGGTGAGATATGCAGCAAAAAAATCTCAGGTAAGGACAGATTTCTACTCAGTTAATAAAAATTTAGAATTGGAAGATTCGCTGTTTGAACAAAAATTAGATGCAGGAGATGTGGTTTTTTTAGTTGATTACTTTGGTCTTGGAATTTCACTTAACCTCATTCAGAGCCTTAAATCTAGAGGAGCTGTTATTGTAAGGGATTTGGCTCAAAACTTTTATTTCGGTTTGAATCAAGAGTCTTTTAATGAAGATTTTCTTATTTATAGTCCTCGAAAGTTTTTTGGAATTCCTGATGGTGGGATTTTAGTGTCTTTTATGGAAGAGGTGAATTCATTTTTAAGAAAAGTCGATTATCTTGAAAATACAGAGGCGTCAGATTTAATGCTCAAAGCTCAAAGGGGGAGAACCGCTTTTGATACAGATGGAAATCAATCTGACTGGTTTTCATTGTTTAAGCAAGCAGAAGAAAGAGTTCCTTGTGGACACTTTCAAATATCTCAATATTCTTTAGATCTTCTCCGTAAAAGTAAGGGGTTTCCTGCTTATGCCACTGATAGGATCCGTAATTTTAATATTTTAAATGATATTCTTGGGGAGTGGGCGATTCCTATAAAGCTTGGTGAAGAAATTAATGGTCCCTTAGGCGTTCCTATTCTCGTTCAGAATCGTAACTTTGTTTGTAATGAGTTGTATAAAAAAAATATTTACCCAGCAATTCATTGGAAAATCGACGACAAAAATCATGATTTGAGTCATATTGAGCTTTTTTTGAGTGAACATATAATGACCATACCCTGTGATCATCGTTTAGATTCAGATGGTGCTCGATGGCTAGGAACACAGGTTTACTCGGCGTTGCAAGGAGAAAAATAATGGAAGATTATCGGCAGGAATTTCTTGAGAAGGGCTGGTTTTTGACGAAACCAATGCTTGATGAGTTATTTTTAGGACGTTTAAGAAATGAATTAGATGAACAAGTAGAGGTTCGTCGCAAAATTCAGGAAAAAGTAGGAATTGATGAAATTACCGTAGGAACTGGACATCATCTTTTAGAGCGGGACAGTGCCTTTTTAGACCTCTTGGATCAGATGCCTTTTTATGAATTTTTTGAAAATTTTTTTGAGGGCCCTTTTATTTTGAACTCCTATGGAGGGGTTTTAAATTCTGAAAAAGATAGTGCATATGTTCATCGAATGCACAGAGATATTCGGTCTTATGTCCCTAATCGGAGGTTTATGATTAACTTACTTGTTATGCTTGATGATTTTACTATGGATAATGGTGCTACTCATCTTGCTTCTGGTTCACACCTTAAAGAGGATCGATTAGACGAGGAAGATTTTTTCAAAACTTCAGATCGAGCGGTAGGAAAGGCTGGATCCTACTTAATTTTTGATTCAAGGGTTTGGCATAGTACAGGAATGAATTTAACAGGGGAAAGAAGGCGGGCTCTTACTCTGACGTTTACCCCCCCTTATTTTAAGCCTCAGTTTGATTATGTCCGTTATTTAGGAGAGTCTTTTGTTTCGGGATTGACTCCCCGACTGCAGCAAGTTATTGGTTTTTATTCAAGAACTCCTGCCGATTTGAACCAATGGTATCAGCCAAAGGAGTCTAGATATTATCGATCGAACCAAGGGTGATAGATGAGAGATTTGAATCTAGAGTTTCAAGATAATTCGCGACAATATGCGTATGACTTTGATGATATTCTGAGAGACTATATGTTGAGGTCATTTAGGCCTTTCATTTCTGGAAATTCAGGTTTGGAGATGGGGTGTTTTGAAGGCAATTTCACCAAACGACTCTATCCGCTTTATAAAAAGTTTTCAGTTCTTGATGGTTCAAGCGAACTGTTAAAAAAGGCTGAAAAAAATTCTTCAAAAGAAGTTCATTTTCATCAAGGTCGATTTGAAAACCATCAGTTTGAAGAAAAATTTGATGATATCTTTTTGATTCATGCATTGGAACATTGTGATGATCCAGTAGAAACTCTGTCTCAAGTGCGGAAATGGCTTGCTCCTAAGGGCAGATTTTTTTTAGTCGTACCTAATGCAAATGCTCCTTCAAGGCAGATTGCGGTTAAGATGGGATTGATTTCTCATAATTGTGCAGTCACTCCAGCCGAATATGAGCATGGTCATCGGGTGACTTATTCGCATGATACTTTAGAAAGGGATGTAAGAAAGTCTGGTTTTAAGATTATGAATAAGAGTGGTATTTTCTTTAAACCATTAGCGAATTTTCAGTTTGATCAGATGATGAAGCATAATTTACTTGGAAAAGAATACTTTGATGGGTGTTATGAATTTGGAATGTTGTATCCAGATTTGTGTGCGTCGCTGTTTTTTCTTTGTGAAAATCCAGAGTAGTAGACATTACGGGTGTAAGTATGAATTTAGAGGGTGAAACGATCTATTTGAGAAGACTGACGATAGATGACGCACCCATAATTCATCAGTGGCACAACGATTCTGAATTGTATGAGTATTTGGTTGGTCAATGTCACTCTCCTCATATGGATCAAGTGAAGGTTTGGTTGACTGACAGAATAAAAGGAAGTGAGCGTGAACAAACTTTTGGTATTTGTTTGAATGATACCAATACCTTGATTGGGAATGTATACCTCAGAAATATTGATTCTTTTTCAAAAAATGCAGAATTCCATATTATGCTAGGAAACTCTAAAGAGCGGAGTAAAGGCATTGGGACTGAAGTGATGGAATTAATAAAAAGAATGAGTGTCGATTTTTTAGGATTAAAGCGTCTATATCTTTATGTACTTCGCTCTAATGAGAGAGCTCGTAAACTTTATCAAAAGGTTGGTTTTTTAGATGAAGGTGTTTTGAAATCTCATGTTCGTAAAAAAGATCGATGGGTTGATGTTTGTGTCATGGGACTCTCTTTGGAGGAAAAATGAAAACTGTTTCGTTTGCGATACCTGTTTTTCGAAATAAAAAAGCAGTGACATTAACACATGAGAAAATTAAAAATCTATTCAAGGAGTCTTTTTCTCATTTGAAGTACGAAATAGTATTTGTGGACGATGGTTCGAAAGATGGGACTCTGGAGGAACTCATTGAAATTTCACAAAAGGATTCTAATGTAAAGGTTGTTGAATTGACCCGAAATTTTGGTCAAATGTCTGCGATTTTGGCCGGATTTAAAAATGTATCAGGAGATGCAGTCGTTAATATTTCAGCGGACCTTCAAGATCCTGTTGAAGTTGTAGGAGATATGATTCGTTCTTGGGAAAAAGACAATTTGGTTGTGATTGCCTTTAGAAAAAGTAGAAGGGATCAATTAAGCCGTCAATTGACCTCAAGACTCGCTTATAAACTTTTACGCTTGGCCATACCGGAAATCCCACCTGGTGGTTTTGATTTATTAATGATGGATCGAGAAGTTTTAGATCAATTTAATTCCATTGATATTCGAAATCGTTTTTTACAAGGAGATTTATTGTGGTTTGGTTATCCCGCTCACTATATTCCTTATGAGAGAAAAGAGAGGGAACATGGAAAGTCTCAATATACTTTTGGTAAACGGCTGAAAAATTTTTTAGATGCATTTTTAGATTCTTCCTATCTTTCGATTAGAGCAATTTCTGCATTTGGAGCTTTTGTTGCTTTGTCTGGCTTCATGTATTCGGTTACGGTTATCTATAGTCGTATTGTTAATCAAACTCCATTTGAAGGCTGGGCTCCTCTGATGATGGTGAATTTGATTATTGGTGGTATTATTATGTTAATGCTTGGAGTGATTGGAGAATACATTTGGCGTATTTATGATGAACTTCGAGGGAAACCAAATTTTGTTGTAAAAAAGGTTCACCAAAAATGAACCCTCAAATGATTGATCAGTTTGAGTGTTATTCTCCTGATAAATTAGAAAACTATTCTTCTTATCTTCAAGGGGGACATTCTCTTACTGAAGAAATCGAAGCTTCTAGTTTTTGGGTTCGTTCAAGAAATCGTCTTATCTCTCAACTCTTTAAGAGATATGTTTTTTCTAAATATACAAATATTCATTTCTATGATGCAGGATGCGGAACAGGGGAGGTATTAAAAGCATTGCAGGGTTTTGATCGAGTTAAATTTTATGGTTCAGAACTCTTCTTAGATGGTCTTAGAATTGCTCGAAAAAAAATACCTCATGTTCATTTATTTCAAATTGATTTAACAGAACTAAATTTTGAGGAACGTTTCGAATGTATTGGGTCATTTGATGTTCTTGAACATATCGAAAATGATCAGAAGGTTTTACATTCTTTTTATAGATCCTTGAAACCAGGAGGAACGTTGTTATTGTCAGTTCCGCAATATCAATGGATGTGGAGTTCGTTAGATGATCTTGTTTGCCATCAAAGGCGATACTCTTACCCTTTATTAAAAGAGCGTTTAGAAAAAGCTGGATTTCAAATTAAATTTAAAACGTCATTTGTGTTTTTACTTTTTCCTTTAATGGTTGTGAATCGATTAAAAGAAAAATTGTTTTCTAATACAGAGTTAGATGAAACTGCAGCACTAGATCAAAAAGTGCAATTTCCTCTTTGGATGGACCGTCTTTTTGATCTAGTGATGAAAATCGACGAGGCTTTCATTCGTTTGGGGATATCATTACCTTGGGGTGGTTCTCTTTTTGTAGTTTGTGAGAAAAAATGTGAATAAATATATTGTAGGATTACCGGAAGTTCCTGAAAGAAAAGATTTGTATGAAAAGCTTGATTCTTGTTTTGAATCTGGTTGGTGGTCTAATTTTGGACCAATTGTTACTGAGTTTGAAAATGAACTCTCATCCTTTTTTTCTGTGGATCCATCACACATTACTACTGTAGCGAATGCAACGCTTGGTCTTCAACTTGTTCTAACTGCTTTGAATTTAAAAAAAGGAAAGGTAATTCTTCCAAGTTTTACCTTTTTGGCTACCGCTTGTTCGGTTGTACAGGCCGGCCTAACACCAGTATTTGTAGATATTGATTCTAGCTTGTGTTTAGATCCTTCTTTGGTTTTGAAGTGTCTTGAAAACGATTCTGACATCGTCGCTGTTATTCCTGTAGATGTTTATGGGAGGTCTGCTCATGTAGATGTTTTTGAAGAAATGCGAGGACGAGTTAAAGTTATTTATGATTGTGCTCATAGTTTTGGGGGCATATCTGATCCCCGTGGAGATGCTCGAATTTATAGTTTTCACGCAACGAAAATAATGGGGGCGGGTGAAGGTGGAGCAGTGGTGTCTCATGATCCTGAATTAATTTCTAGAGTTCGATCTTGTTCAAATTTTGGTTTAGGAACGAAGTTTGTTGGAACTAACGCTAAAATGAGTGAATTGAATGCGACTTTAGGAGTTTTAAATTTAAGGCGTTTTCCAGAGATTAGGAGAAAAAGAAAAAATGTTGTTCAGTGGTATCAAGATGAATTTGAGGAATTAGACGGAGTACAGATATTATTAGAGGACTTATCGAAGGTGAATGGAAGTTATGTTCCTATTCTTTTTCGTTCTGAATCAGAATTGATAAAAGTTATTCGCACTGCAGAGGAGAATGGAATTCAGGTTAAGAGATATTTTCATCCATTGGTTTCTTCTATGCCAGCATTTGAACGTTTTTCAGTTTTTGGAACACTCTCAATGTCTGAATCAATTTCATCTAAGGTTGGTTGTTTTCCTATTCATTCGAGTTATTCTCGAGAAGACATTTGTTTTATTTCAGGTGTGGTTAAAAGGAGTATCTTGTGAATCTAACAGAAAAGACTGTATTGATTTGTGGTGGTGCGGGATTCATTGGAAGTCATTTTGTTGAAGATGCGGTTCAGTCTTATAAACGTGTTGTTGTCTTAGATTTATTGACTTACTCTGGATTTATTGAAAACTTAGATCATGTAGAAAAATCGTTTGATTTTGTTCAAGGGGATCTCTCTGATTCTAAAGTTTTAAATTCATTATTTTCTAAATATTCGTTTGATCACATTGTTAATTTTGCTGCAGAGTCTCACGTAGATCGATCTATTCATGCCCCGAATGAATTTTTGTCTTCTAATGTTATTGGTACTTTTGAACTTTTGAAATTTTCAATGGAGCATTTTTCTTTCTTAGAGGAAGATAGAAAAAAAGACTTCCGATATCTTCAGATATCTACCGACGAAGTTTATGGAACTTTAGGTGATTCAGGTAAATTTAATGAAAAATCCCCGTATCGTCCGAATTCACCTTATTCTGCATCAAAAGCAGCAGCCGATCATTTTGTGAGAGCTTGGTATCATACTTATGGATTACCAACTTTGATTACTCACTGTACAAATAACTATGGACCTAGGCAATTTCCTGAAAAACTTATTCCTTTGATGATTCTAAATGCAAAAGATAAAAAAAAGCTTCCTGTTTATGGAACAGGAAAGAATGTGAGGGACTGGATTCATGTAAAAGATCATTGCTACGGTGTTTCACTGGCGCTAAAGCATGGTGTTCCTGGTCATACTTATTGCTTTGGTGGTGAGTGCGAGCTTCAGAATTTAGATTTAGTTTATAAAATATGTGATTTTATGGATAAAAAAATATCAGATTTTAGTCATAAAAGTTTAATAGAATTTGTAGAAGACCGAAAAGGACACGATTGGAGATATGCTATTGATTTATCCAAATCTAAATCTGAACTTGGATATGCACCTCGGTTTACGTTCGAGAGTGGTTTAAAAGATACAATTGAATGGTATCTTTCAAATGAAAACTGGATAAAAAAAACATATTTGGGAGTAAAAGAATAGATGAAAGGAATAGTGCTTGCAGGAGGAAAAGGTACCCGTTTATATCCAACTACGATGGGTGTAAGTAAACAACTTCTCCCGATATATGACAAACCGGTTATTTACTATCCTATTTCTGTTTTAATGATGGCAGGAATTAAAGAGTTACTGATTATAAGTACTCCAGAAGATATAATCCAAATTCAGAGATTATTAAAAGATGGAAGTCAGTTTGGAATTTCTTTGGAATATGCAGTTCAAGAAAAACCAGAGGGGATACCGCAGGCGTTTACGATTGGAGAGTCATTTATAAAAGATCAACCAGTTGCATTAATTCTTGGTGACAATTTCTTTTTTGGCCATGAACTTATGCCTTTACTTAAAAAAACAGTGACCGAGGCTACGGCGGGCGCCACTGTTTTTGGGTACCATGTTGATAATCCCGAAGCTTTTGGAGTGATCGAGTTTGACTCTTCGGGACAACCTATTGCTTTAGTTGAGAAACCCAAGGATCCTGTTTCTCATTGGGCTGCAACTGGGCTTTATTTTTACGACTCTCATGTAGTGTCCATGACGAAACAACTGAAACCTTCAGTGAGAGGAGAGCTAGAGATTACTGATTTAAATCAAATGTATCTTAAAAAAGGACAACTAAGAGCGATCAAGCTTGGGAGGGGAGTCGCTTGGCTTGATACAGGAACTCCTGATGCACTTATTAATGCCTCTATGTTTGTGCAGACTATTGAAAAAAGACAAGGATTAAAGATCGCTTGTTTAGAAGAAATTGGTTTAAATCAGGGATTTTTGGATCGTAGTGCAATTGAGAAATTTAACGAATCTTTGCTATCTTCTGAGTATGGACGATATTTGAAAAAAGTTTTTGAAAGAAAGTAGTATTTGATGATCTCAAACGTTGTTTCTTTTTATGACAAGTACTTGTTAAAATATGGCAAATGGATTCAGTTTTTTATTCTAGTTACTTTGTTTGTAATAAAAATATTTTTATCAGTTACAGCAATTGAAAGAAAAGAATCTTTTGTTCAGCCTGTTGGTAAGTATTCAGCTTGGGTTCGATCTTCTGAATGTGCTTTAAAAACAGGAAAAATATTAGTTGTTTGTGGAGACGATGGAAAATTTGTTCCAATTGAAGGTGTGTCTTTAGCAGAAGATCGTGGGCATACTTTTTTAGGTAATCTCTATAGTATTCTTTTCAAAAAAGTCGCTACGATTAAAGTTTTTTATTACATTAATTTATTTTTATCTTTGTTTTCTGTGGGGACTTTTACCGCATTTTTAATTTGTATTGGATATGGATGGTTTGCTTTATCTGGATTAGCTTTTGTACTAGGAAATTTATTTCAAGGAATCTCTTTTGGCTATGGTGTCGAAGCTTCGTTGGACGGGGTTTTCTTTTTTGGGCAAATATTTTTATTAGCTACAGTTTATTTTTTATCTTTCCCTCGGTTAAATAGACTATCTTTATTGTTTTTTAGTTTTTTTGGTTTAGGGCTTGCTGTTTTGCTAAGAGAGTCTGTTGCAATTATTCCTTGGGTGGTGAGTTTCTTAGGAGGGATGGTTGTTACTTGGATAAATAGAAGAAATAAAAAGGTGATTTTTGGTTTTTTGACGATGTGTCTTTTTTTGGGTATTTCATTAAAGTATAATGTTTTTTTTAATACTTTTAGAAAGATTCAAACACCTTCTTTAGAGCAGGTAAATGCCGTCTCAGGTCACGGATTTTCTCATACTTTGTATGCTGGGTTAGGTTATTCAAAAAATCCTTGGGGAATTAAATGGGATGATTTACTTGTTGCTCAACATGTAAACCGAGTGGATCCAAATGCAGTTTATTTATCAGAGCGTTATTTTTCTATTGTGAGGCAGCTTTATTTAGAGAAAATAAAGGAAGCTCCTTTTGTTGTTACTCAAATTTATTTTAATAAATTTATGTATTGCTTTGATCTTTTATTTGGGTCGTTTTTTAAATTTTTAATTTATTTTTCTTTGATGTTTTTTTCTATTTTTTATTTCTCATCTTTTTTTAGTTTTATTGGTTCTTCTTTTATTTTTCTGTGCGTTCAGTTATCAATGGGATTGGCTATGGGGGTATTAGCAATGCCTTCCATTGAATATTTACATTTCATTAATCAGTTGACGGATTACTTTTTTGGAATGTGGTTATTTTGGATTTTGAGTCTTATTTTTTCACGTTTTAATCAATCAAAGCGTTTGGTGTTATGAAGGTGCGTTATTTTAGGTTTTGAAATTATGCTGAACTTTATTTTGAAGTGGTTCGACAAGGAAAAATATCCTAAAAGTACAACTACGATGATGAGAGAGTGGATGTATCGAAGGTTAATCTGGTCTCTTTTAGGATCTCATCCGTGAGTTTAAGCCAGAGGCTCTCATAGGCATTTGACCGACAAAGAAGTTGGAGAAAATTTCTTCTTAACCAGAGGAAAATGAATCTCGAGGAGGAGAGATTAATATACTAGGGGCGGCTGAGGTCTACGGTATGCGACGGGAGGCTCGCAAAGAGGTTGGCCGTCGGGTGAGATCGTAAATCTTATCGATTTTTACGTTCAATTTCTCTTGCTTTTTTATAGTTGACTACATGCGCAAGTTGCTAATAGCCGATGCAGGGAAGTAGGTAAGGTTGTATGAGAGCTGTTTTCAGGAACCTACTTTATTGATGAAAACCAAAGTCAGGAGAGGACCATTTGAATTTGGAATAGATTCGACATCAAACCCACAATCTTCGCCAAGTTGTTTCCACTTTGAGGGAGAAAATCGGTTTTTTGAAATATTGAGAAATTTGAAGACTTCGTATTGAACAAATGCTCTACCTATGAGTGGAAATTCTCTGAATTTGGAAAGACTAATCCCAAATGTAAAAAGGTACTTTTCTAAAAACTGAAAGAATTTTAGAAAAACTCTAACAACCGGGTTTCGCGCCAATTTTGCTTGTTTGGTCTCTCTGATTCTAAATTCATCTCTCATATCTGGAACCGTGAAAAGAAAAGTTCCTCCTGGTTTAAGAATTCTCGAGAATTCTCTGAAAAAAATATTCGGATCATCCAGATATTCAAATACGCTCAACGAATAAATGCCGTCGAATTGTCGAGGTTCTAGAGGAAATGGGGGGAGACTGGATTGAAAACAGGTGAAATTTTGGTTTTCTCTTTTTTTAGCTAGATCGAGCATTTTTTGATTAGCGTCACATCCAGTGACTTGGAGGTTTTTATGAGAAAGAAATTCAGCAATTTCTCCGGATCCACAACCAAAGTCTAAAATTTTCGAACCGTCTTGGAAACGACTTGCAAAATGAAGAGCTATTGTTTTTCTGCTTTTAAACGCTTTTTGCGATTGGTATTGGTCTCCCCAGGTCACTGATTGAGAATTGAAAAAGTCTTCAACACTGATCTTCATGAAAATTCCTTCTGTCAACAGTAATGAAACAAATATTGTCTCCATTTGTAACCTTTCTTAGAGCAAAATGAAAGAATCGAAATAAGTTTTTTAGTCATTTATTCGTATTTTAGAATTTGACTCGATGCGTACAATAAGAAGTAAAGAGAACAGAAAAAAATGAAGGAGTAGAGAATCTATTTGACTAAGATCGATCGGTGGAGTGAATCCAAGACTTGTTCCATAGCGCAAAAGTGTTCCTAGATGTCTAAAAAGAACAGGCACACCTTGGGTTGCAATGCTAAGTGCATTTCCAAAGTTACCCTTTTAGTGTATTAATTTCTTCTGCGACGCCCCATTGAAGTGGGAAGTTAAGCAGAAAAAATGAAAATGGAATCGAGAAAATGAGACAAAAACTGACTTTTTGAGCGTTATTCCGAATTTTACTTTCTCTCTCTCAATGGTTGCATCGACAATCTGAGAAATAATTTTCTTCAAATCAAACTGATAGTTCCAGTTAGGGTAGTGTTTCTGGAATTTACGAACATCATAAATCCACCAAATATGATCACCAATTCGATTATCATCAGACAGAGTAAATTTTAATTTTCTACCTGCAAATTTCTCTGTAATTTGAATTGTTTCAAGAACAGAGCAATTGGAGTGACGACTTCCCCCCATGTTGTACACTTCACCGCAGCGAGGGTTTTGATGAAAATGCCAGAAGGATTGAACGAGGTCATGAGAGTGAATGTTGTCTCTGACTTGTTTGCCTTTGTATCCAAAAATAGTGTAGGGACGACTCGTCACTACACATCTCACTAGGTACGCGAGGAAACCCCCCGGCTTTCAGGAAAGTTGTCAGGATGTTTGTCTTTTTCTAGAACAGTGACCGAATGGCCTTCGTTAGTTAAATGATCAGCTATTACGCTTCCGGCAACCCCGGCTCCGATGATGACAGTTTTCATAGGCTTATCCTTTTACTATAGATAAGGTCTTCTTATCAAATGTAGAGAATTCATTCTAGTGGTTTCATTCAGATTCCGTGAAGTTGAATCCATGCGGAAGTTTATCAAAAAAGTCTCGAATGGACTTGGAATTTAGCTGAAGCTTTCTTAAAATGATTGAAATGCCTGATTTCTAAAGATAAACAAGAGTTATTGTTTTTACTTTTTTGAAAGGCAGCTTCTATGCAAAAGGTCTGTGTGTTGTTGGTCTTGGATATATTGGACTTCCTACTGCGAGTTTACTCGCCACGAAAGGATTTGAGGTCCTTGGTATAGATATTCGATCTCAAGTAGTTGACACAATAAATCAGGGAAAGATTCATATTTATGAACCCGATCTTGATATTTTAGTGAAAGCAGCTGTCCAAAGTGGAAATTTAAAAGCAAGTTTATGTTCGAAGGAATCAGATGTTTTTATTCTAGCAGTTCCTACCCCTTTTATTGAAGAAAACAAAGCACCCGATTTGAGTTATGTTGAAGCAGCTACGCGCTCTATTTATGCAAGTCTAAAACCAGGTGATTTGGTTGGCGTTGTTGCATAAATAGGTGAA
>PBMP01000016.1 GCA_002722705.1 Pseudobdellovibrionaceae bacterium
CAGCACTTCACTCCTTCATCGTCTAAGGCACACGTATATTTCGCTCCAGCAGCAACTTGACGAGGATTCACAAGCTTTGAGGGAACTTTTATTTGACCATACCTATTACTTCCCCAACACTTCACTCCTTCATCATCAATCGCACAAGTATGGTTCTCTCCTGCTGTAATTTGTTTGGTATTAAAAAGATTCAAAGGAACATTCATTTGTCTATGTTCATTATTCCCAAAACACCACACTCCATCTTCATCCAAAATACAGGTGTGATTGGCTCCCAAAGCAACTTGTTTGATTTTTTTTTCAAATTTCTTATTTAAACTCTCTCCATACGTATTTAGACCCACACAATTAATCATTGAATCTTTAACAACACAGGTTCGACGATAACCTGCATAAACTTGGTGTCCTTCTTTTTTAAAAGAAGTTGTGTATGCATTTTGGGAAAACAAACTAAAAAGAATTAAGCTCTTTAAAAAAAATCGCCTCATTACACACTCCCTGACAGCATTTTTTTATTTATTTTTTCACCCAATCCATAAATGAAGAAATAAAGTTCTTTTTTCCAAAAAAATCTAAAACAGGATGCCCCTCTCTTCCACCAATAGGGTAGTCCATTAAAACTGAATTTCTTGGGAACCGGTGATCGATCATTTCTGAAAAATAAAAACAGGCTGCTTCCGTACTTTCTATTGAAAATCGATTATGATGACATTCTTTACATTTAAACTGATTCATTCTTTTATTTAATGTTTGAGAAAATCTTTCTTTTTGAAAACATTCTTCTGTTACTTTCTTTTTCATTCCATAAAAAGAAACTTTAATTTCATTTTTATTTGAATTTCGATCTCCTACAAAAAAAACAGGTGCACGAGATAAAATCGGCGCACCCAACATTGAAGAATTTTTCTTTTTTAAATCTTCTCTATAAAAAGAGTGAGGTATGTCAAATGAGAATGTGTGTTTTTGAGTATTGAAAAAAAGTTCAACCTTATCAACTTCAACACTTTCATTTGAAGAAATTCTTAAATTTTGAATATGATAAGTCATCCCTTGTTCAACTTCTCCAAATTTCTGAATTTCAAACTCAAGTTGAACTTTTAGATCACCCACTTCAGCCTTTAATTCTGTTTGAAAACGAAGAGATTTTCCTGACTCCCGACCAGGAACCTCTTTCAGAATAAAAACAGATTTACTTTGATAATCTGGGTTTTGTTCGCACTCAGATTCAAATTTTGACCATGACTCAATAAAAGGTTGAATTTGATCTACCGTCATTCCTTTTGAGTTCGGATCATAAAAAGTCCAATGCTCTTCTTCCACTTTTTCTATAAAAAGAGAATTTCTAGGGTTCTGAAGGTCTAAATAGTTTTTTGCAATGAGATACGCTTCTTTACTGTCTATCTGAGAATGAGGGGGAGCAATCCCACCTCCCCCATGGCATTCTGCACAGTTTTTCATGAGTGCAGGATGAAATTCTGTTTTAAAGTACTGAAAACCTACCTCACAAGAAGCATGTACTTGGCCTAAAAAACTAAAAAAAAACAAAAAATTCACCATCAACCGAAAACTCATTTATCCTCCCCAACGATAAGCGATCATTTGGTCTCTTTTATCAAATAGAACTCTTCCGAGATATTTTTCGAGATCTTGCTCTCTTTTACTTGCGACCAAATAATTAGCAAGAACGGTCTTAGCCGCAATGAATGGAGAATCTCCAACGAGACTGGAAGTGTCCACTCCTTCTCCATCGGTGTATGCACCAATCTGTCCACTATTATCTGCATAGTCAATTGATTGTGCAGGATCATAGTATCCCATCACTGTAAGTGAACGGTTCCCAGAGTCTCCTTGCCAAACTCGACTTCCTTTTTGAGAATAGATCCCTCCGTCAGTAATGATCTGGATAAATAACGGAGTTTTTAAACGTCTGGCAAGTTCAACCGCTTTTCCTACTTCTACACCAATCTCCTGGTCTTTTTGGTCACCTGTATTTTGGGTACCATTATGGTAATCACATCCTCCAATGGAAACGACTCCCGGCCCTGTATTTCCTGCTAAAACATTATAAACAAGAGTTCCTATTCGAGCATCTCGAGAAGTAGGATCTGTGGTTTCTTCTAATTGATAAACTGCTCGACATTCAGAATTAAGCCTTCCATCCATTTGCCTAGACAAAAGAAGTTCTTTTGTCATTTCTGTATAAGAATTTTTAACTCTTTCGAAAAAAGCTCTTCTATTTTTCAAAGAAGGATCGGCTAATTTTTCTCCAATATTTTTTGCATAATCTACGATTTGAGTTCGAACATCACGAGAGTAATTAGGATATCTCCCAAAAACTCCAGTTCCTTTCGTCAAACTATCTGCAGAACCCATAAATACGGGCTTACCTGAACTCCCTCCAGTCGCTAACGATGACCTTCCTCCTGACGTAGAATTTTCGATCCCTAGCATACTAGCGATCGCGACTGCATCTGATTGAATAGTCCCCATCACTAAAGCAAGAGCAGACAAAGGATTAGATCCCGTATCATCTCTTGAGAAGTTACAAATAGTCGAAAATTTTAATTTTTTTCTTGCAGATTCTTCGATCACACTATTGAGACCTGTTAAAATCTTACTCACGCCATCTCCTGCCATCGGAATTCCATAAGTTTCATCTAACTTCGTTTGACGTGGATTCCAGCCTAACGTTTGATAACTGGAAAGAAGATCTTGAGGTCCTCCTTTTTTCCCCACAAGGAAATTTCCAGATAAAGCAGCTCCACCTGCCAAATCAAAAACTAAAAAAGGAATTGGTTTCTGAGTTGGTGTAATAATTGATTTTCCCCAAACAAATCTTGGAGCAACTGCGTAGGTTGAAAAACCAATCAACCCATATTTTAATAAATCTCTTCGATTAAGAGCTACTTTTGAATGTGAATTAATAAAATCTTTTAATTCTTTTTTCATAAAAATATTCCTTTTAAAAAGTATAAAAATTTGGTGACACAAGAAAGCCTGAACAGGCTAAAATATAACCTTCCTCTATTTTTAGAGGGAGCAATGAAATACTGTGAATTTCCTCCATTGCAATTCTTGCTTCATCTTCTGAAAGAGTAGAATCCCAAAACCAAGCAGCAAAGGAAATTCCTAACTCCTTCAATTGATCGACCTTATGATTAGAAAGAGGTTCAGAAAGATTAACCCCGTTAAAAATCATCGATCCCTTTTTTAATTCTTTTTCATAAAGCGCTTCGCAAACTTTCCAGCTCAAACGAAAAAGCTTTACTTTAAATTTTGAATTCACTTCATCAGTAGTCCCCTTTCTAGGAAAGCTACTTTTTGATTCTTCGTATTCTTTTGAAACCGAAGGATACCGAAGTAAATTTAATCCTGTAACTGCGCCTAAAGAGTGAAAAATCTGTGAACTCGTCATCACTCGAATTTCACTTCCAAACGCGGAATTTCCCAGCAATAGTGCTAATATTATTATTTTTTTCATTCCCCCCCCCTTTTTTTTATTTAATCTTCAAAACAAAAGTCTGCAGCAGCTACGTCAACAAAAAGACTTTTAAAAGAATACTTTCTTCCTTTAAATCGAGCTGCAAATCTTTTAATTTCCTTAGACTCTGTACTCACTTTTTTCCTACATACATGTTCAACAACTCTTGAACTCATACAACGAGCAAATCCACTGGACTCAGAAATGAGTTTTCCGAGTTCTAAAACACCCTCTCCAGATTCATTACCTTTAATCCCCCACTTTTGATGCTGAGGAAGATAAAATAGATTAATCCATGAACGATCGTAAGTGACGTACCCTTGAGGAAAAACCGTTTCATTTTGATTATATTTTGAAGCAACATCATAAAGAAAACGCAAACGGCCACCCTCATAATTCAAATGTGAAAACGCACCAGCCATTGCATCCATTCCAGAATGACAAGTTACGCATTTACTTTGGAATTCATTGGGATCTCCTCCCGGAGCCCGATCAATATCTCTCCGAATTCTAAAAGTAGGAATTCCAGCTGCTCTCCAGTCGGGGATGTCTGAACAAAGAAAACCTTCAAGGAGTTTCACCACAGCGATTCGATTGGTTCCCATATTGTAGTATCGTTGCGCCCAACCCCGAGTTGTTAAAATTCCTGCAGCCTGATTCACTTCTGCCAAATTCCACTGAGGCGTTCTTTTTTTTAAAAACTTTTTAAGCGACAAATTTCTCTCTGTTAAACGCACAAAGGCTTCATTAGAAGATAAAGTAATTTGCCCTAAACGAGAGCTTGGAACAAACAGTTCGTTTCCGGTCAGCAAACTACGAGCATCTAGATTGTCTCGAATGACTCCCACCACTAAACCTAAAGCATCGTCTAAAACCAGATCGTTTTCGTTTTCTTTTCTGATCAAATGATAGGCAAACTGCAATGCTGTAGAGTCAATAAAAAGATCATCCTCAACTGCTTTTTGTGCAATTGCTTTCCAGTCTTCAGATTGAGCAAGATTGACGATGTCTTGATAATCTTTTGAAGCTCGAGACAACTTCTTTGAAGTAATCGAAGTATAAATTGCAGAAGCCCGTTTCATTTTTTGATCATGCGCAAACACAACTCCATTGGTGATAAAAAAACTCAACAAAACAAGATAAAAATATGGAAAATATTTCATAGCCCTCCCCCAAAAAAGAACACTGAAAACTAAAGTTAAAAAAAATTCTTTAATAAAAAGACCATACGTCCAGATCAAAATCAATATTCGAAAAATAATATGTTAACAAAAAGAAACAATATCTCTTCCACACGAAGAGAAGCTCGATCAGATATTTTTAATGCTCTTTTTTATTTGCTACAGGGCAACACAATGAATTTAAACTTCATTCAAAAAACGTCTTTTATAAAAAAACTGACTCATATAGTTCAGGAAAGAATAAAAAAACTCTTGCCACATTGCGTTATTAATTCTAGCTCAATCAATAGAGGAGAGAATTATGCACAAATACCTATTGGCTTGCTTAGCAATGGCTCTTAGCTTGAATAGTGAAGCTCGAGAAAAAACAAGAGAATGGACCGGTGACTGTCGAGCCTTAAAAGAAGCAACGATTGAACAGTTTCACTTTGTAATCGACGACGCAGGAGATTTGATTGAACTTGAAGTCGTCTCATCAGAAGTTTTTGAATCTGGAGTTCGTATTAAAAAAACTTATAAAAGAGAACTTGAACTAGAAACCATTCACGGCTTAATCACTCCTGAAAAACCAGAATTCTCTTTTGGAATGACCTATCGTGAACCAAAAACAGAGAAACTTACAGATTACTTTTTCTTTGTTCGACTTTTTGAGAACAAGGCATACGGAAAAAAAGTACTGGCACTCTCAACAACACTTACCCCTGAAAAATCCACGGACACTTATCAGTGTACCTACAAACATTTAGACTAAGGAGTTTTCATGCGCATCTTTAATTTAACTCTTACCATTACTTTGATGACTTCCTTGACCGCACATACCGTTCCCTGGGGAAAAGGAAATAAACCACTGAGAGTCAACTCAAACTATTCTCTCTATTTTGATACACTCCCCCTTGATGGAACAAGGAATAAAAATGAAAGACCTTGGGCCGGATGGTTTTGGCCTCATCTAAACGGAGGAATCGCTCACCGCTATCTTCAACCGAAAACTTCAGCGTTCACATATAAACTTTATAACAAAAACGAACTGCTTCGAATGACCCCAGAAGAAATTAGCACACTCTCCCCTGCTGAGAAGTACGACATCTACAATCAAAAATACACATCCTACCCCACTGTCATGTCTGAAAGGCGTAAAAACGCAGGCGTTCGTGCGGAATGGGAGGGAATTTGTCATGGCTGGGCTCCAGCAGCTGCAAACCATCCTGAACCTGCTCCGGTAACAGTTGTAAACCCAGATGGAATAGAAATCCATTTTGGAGCATCCGATGTAAAAGCACTGCTTAGCTATTACTACGCTCGACCTGGATATAAAAACTCGGCTCAAATTGGATACAAGTGCACTGCTCCTGATTCGCAGCTCAATCGTTATGCAAATTGTGATCAAGATGCAAATGCAGGCGCCTTTCACGTAATGATGGCCAATGAACTTGGACGATGGAAACGTAGTTTTATTGCCGACGTTGATAGAGGTCACGAAATGTGGAACCAACCGATCTCAGAGTTTCACTCAACAATCATTAGCGATCAACCCGTACGTTATACCAAAAGACGCTTTGCATGGAGACTGAAAAAAGAAATTGCAAGAAGAGTTCATATTAAAACTCGAATGATTTATGCTTCTGAAGTCAAACCTCGATTCTATCCTGTTGTTGGAACTTTTTTACAAAAAGAAGAATACAACGACTATGAGTACATTCTTGAAATCAATCCCCGTGGTGAAATCATTGGAGGAACGTGGCTGAGTGAAGATCGACCTGACTTTGCTTGGGTACGACAAAAAGCAAAATTTACTGGATATTGGTCTGCTATTGACCGTATCTACAAAAAAAGGCAGGATCTCTAGATAAGGGAAATTAAAATAATGTCAGAAAAAAAAGCACTGATCACTGGAGCAAACCGAGGATTGGGTTTTGAAACCGCTCGCGAACTTGGAAAAAAAGGATATACGATTTTTCTCGTATGCCGAGACGGACAATCGGGAAGCGAAGCAACGGAAAAACTCAAGTCAGAAGGAATCAATGCTGAGCTCTATCTTGCCGATGTAACTCAAGTAGAGTCTGTTCGAGAATTAGAAAGAAAGATCCTGAGTCGAACCGACAGTGTTGATGTACTCATCAATAATGCGGGAGTGATTTTTGAATCAAACGATTTTACTCATCCAGAGCACTCCAGTGCTCTGAGAGTAGATCGAGCTCTATTGATGAGATCACTTGAAACGAACACTCTTGGTCCTTACCAACTCATTCAAATGATCGTTCCTTTTATGACAAAAAAGGGTGGCCGAATTGTAAACGTTTCCAGTGGCATGGGACAACTCTCTGAAATGGGAGGAAGTTGGCCAGGATACCGTATTTCTAAAACTGCACTAAACGCTCTGACTCGAATTTTTTCTGAAGAACTTAAACCTCAAAACATTAAAGTGAATTCCGTTTGTCCAGGATGGGTCCGAACGGATATGGGTGGACCTAACGCGACCCGCTCTCTTCAAGAAGGAGCTTCTGGAATTGTTTGGGCTGCCACACTTGATGACTCCGGTCCTACCGGCGGTTTTTTTAGAGATGGTCAACCCATTGATTGGTAATTCAATCTCTTGAATGACTATAGTCTGACTGACTTTTTGTACACGAGTCTACGCAGTCTCGATCTACTGTCATGTCTTCATTTTTACAAGTCTCAAAACAATCGTAATTGAATCCATGAGTTTGCTGACTTCCTGAGGAAGCACACCCTAAACTTCCTAATACGATCACTAACCCTATTAATTTTCCGGTTATCTTCATGATTTCAGAATAGCCTGTTTCAATACAAGGCTCAATGACTCATAAATAAACTAAAGTCTACAAAATCCAAAATAAGCGCTAATGAATTGACGATTATCAGAGTCCATACCCATGAATATTCAACATTTCGTTTCGGAATCGAATTCTTTGCAAAATAAAGATAGGGAATGAGAAAAATCCAACCTGAATGAGCGATACCAAGCACTCTTGAATAACCATAGTGATAAAAAAGAAGTAACATCAAAATGGACTGAAGAATAAAAACAGAAAAAACCCATCTTGCTTTTGAAGACCTCCAAAAAACCAAAGGCATAAATCCATTTAGAAAAGCTAATAAAAATATCCAATAAGGCCAAGGAAAGGCCATCTCAAAAACATGATTAAAAAAATCGATAATAATTCCTGCCATAATTTTTATTTCTTCTTTTTCTTCTTTGTATTTTTCTTCTTCTTTGTCTGAGGAAGAATCCCAATTCTTTGATCATTCTGAAAAATCAACTCGCTTAATTTTAAAGAATCTGCTTCAAAAGACGGAGCTCTCATTGGTAAATAAAGCCATTTTCCTAAAACAGGATGAGAAACCAGTGCCGGAAAATCCTGAATCAATGAGGCATGATTTTCTCTCTCCATCGGAATAAGTATTCCATTCCATATCTCAAAATCAAATTTCTTTCCTCGATACTCATAAGCACCAGGATCTTCCATTAAAACACAAACCATTTTTCCATTTAAATAAGCTGCAAGCCCACCAAACATTCTTTTTTCAAAAAAACTCTCTTGATCCTCATAATTTTCAAATAAAAAACGTATCGAAAAAGTTTTCATTCCCGAGCCTCTTTTGAGCGTTCAAAACCATGAAATGCTAACATTTCCTTGGTCAACTGATCCAGAGGCATGAATTGACTTTCTTTAGACAAACAACAGCAGTCTAAATAGGAAAGCTGGTCTTTTAAAGAGGCTAATTTATTTTTTTGGGTGAGCCATTGATCAATCTGTTTTAACGACATAAACCAATTTTCAATTGAAAAACGAGACCGAGAAACAATTTCATGAAAAAGGACAAAAAGTGATTCCGTTTCAAAAGAAGACTCTCGAATAAATTTTCGAATCCAAAAAGTCATTTCTTCTTCAGACAAAGCCGCTTCCCAAAACTCCCACTGTGATTCAGACAAAAATTTTGGAACGACTTGATTCTTAAAGTCTTGGGTCATTTTAATTTAAAACCTTTGTTTTGGCCCTTTCACTTTCTGGAGAATAGCCTAAGTGCGATCCGAGCCATCGCTCGACTTCCTGTACCGAAACACCCTTTCGAAGAGCATAGTCTCTTATTTGATCAGGAGCTAAGGTTCCTACTCCAAAATACCGACTCTCTGGATGCGCAAAATACAAACCAGAAACAGAACTTGGAGGATTCATTGCAAAATTTTCTGTCAGTGAAATTCCCGTAATTTTCTCTGCATCAAGCAACTTCCAAAGTTTTCCTTTCTCTGTGTGATCTGGGCAAGCAGGATATCCTAGAGCGGGCCGAATCCCGTCGTACTTCTCTTGAATCATTTCTTCAATAGTCAATGACTCTGTTTGCCCCCTCCATAATTTTCGGACCTCTGCATGTAAAAATTCGGCCAATGCCTCTGCCAATCGATCTCCCAAAGCTTTGACCAAAATTGCTGAATAATCATCATTCTTTACCTGAAATGTTTTTGCATACTGTTCGACTTCTCGTCCCATCGTCACAGCAAATCCACCAAGATAATCCATTACACCAGAACTTTTCGGCGCAACAAAATCAGAAAGACTATAATAGATCGGGTTTCCTACTTTTGCTTTTTGTTGTCTTAAAAAACAAAATTTTTCTAAAACATCATTCCCTTTTTCATCTGAATATAAATAAACTGAATCATTTTCAGATTGAGCAGGCCAAATTCCATAAACAGCTTTTGGAGCAAAGCGTTTTTCATGAATGATTTTATCCAACAAAACTTGAGCATCATTAAACAACTGTTTTGCTTGCTCACCATATTTTTCGTGTTGAAATATTTTAGGATATTTCCCTTTCAATTCCCATGTCCAAAAAAATGGAGACCAATCAATATATGATGCAACTTTCCTAAGATCGATACTCTCCCATTCTTTTACTCCGGTCCAAGAAGCTTTTTGAACTTTTTTAAGATTGAGTTGAAACCCTTGAGAGCGAGCTTCTTGAAGTTCATAAAAGCCAGATGCATCCCCCTGAGAAGCTTCAAAGTTATCTCGAGCTTTTTGCTGAGATTTCTTTAAGTTTTCAACAAAAACCTGTTTTTCCTCATGATTTAAAAGCTGGTTACACACTTGAACAACTAAAGACGCATCTGATACCTGAACCACTGGGTGTTCATAATGAGGACTAATTTTAATTGCGGTATGTGCTTTACTCGTAGTTGCCCCACCAATCAGTAAAGGAATATCAAAACCCTGTCTCTGCATCTCTTTTGCATTATCGACCATTTCATCTAAAGAAGGAGTAATTAAACCACTCATTCCAATAAAAGATGCATTTTTTTCACGAGCCGTATTTAAAATTTGATCACAAGAAACCATGACGCCCAGATCAACAACATCAAAACCATTACAGGCCAACACAACGGCAACAATATTTTTTCCAATATCATGAACGTCTCCTTTTACCGTCGCTATTACAAAGGTCCCCCGATGATTAGCAGGATCCTTCTCCGCATCCATAAATGGAGTTAAATAAGCAACAGCTGCTTTCATCACGCGAGCAGACTTTACCACCTGTGGAAGAAACATTTTTCCTGAACCAAAAAGATCACCCACAACACCCATCCCTGCCATCAGGGGTCCTTCAATCACTTGAAGTGGCTTACCGTACTTTACCCGAGCCTCCTCAGTGTCTTGCTCAATATGTGAAGTAATCCCTTTAACGAGTGCATGAGAAATTCTTTCTTCAACGCTTCCTTTTCTCCACTCCGTATTCTCTTCCTTTTTTATTTTTCCTTGTCCTTTAAATTGTTCAGCATATTCAATCAGTTCTTCAGTGGCATTTGCATGTTTATTTAAAAGAACAGCCTCTACCTTGTCTTTGAGTTCAGGTAGAATTTCTTCATAAACTTCAAGCATTCCTGCATTCACAATCCCCATATCAAGACCTGCTTGAATCGCATGATACAAAAAGGCACTATGCATTGCTTCGCGGACTCGATTATTTCCTCTAAAACTAAAAGAAATATTACTCACTCCCCCACTACAAAGTACACCTGGGCAGGTTTTTTTTATTTCACGAACAGCTTCTATAAAATCAACGGCATAAGAATTGTGTTCCTCAATTCCTGTTCCCACCGTTAAAATATTGGGATCAAAAATAATATCAGAAGGATTCATTCCCACTTTTTCTGTTAAAATCTGATAAGCTCTCTTACAAATCCTAATTTTATCTTCTTTCGTAGCAGCTTGACCTTTTTCATCAAAAGCCATGACCACCACAGAAGCTCCATACTTCATCGCAAGACGAGCATGTTCAACAAACTGAACCTCACCTTCTTTTAAACTAATAGAATTAATAATACATTTTCCTTGAAGACACTTTAAACCTGCTTCAATAACGGACCACTTAGAACTATCAATCATCACAGGAACACGACAAATATCAGGTTCAGACGCAACTAAATTTAAAAATTCAGTCATGCACTGTTCACTTTCAAGTAACCCTTCATCAAAATTAATATCAATAATATTTGCACCATTATTAACTTGCTGACGTGCAATCTCTAAAGCTCCATCAAAATCTTTCGATTGAATCAGTTTTGCAAACCGAGGAGACCCCATTACATTTGTTCTTTCTCCAACCATTAAAAAAGAAGAACCAGACTCATACTTTAAGGGTTCTAACCCACTCCATAGCGACTGTTTTTTAGGTTGAGGAATAGTTCGAGGTTTTTTATTTTTCAGGCGATTTACAACTGCTGCGATATGCTCGGGAGTCGTCCCACAACATCCACCTACAATATTGACATAACCTTGATCCGCAAAAGCCTCCAAAGCATCTGCGGTATCTTCAGGATTTTCATCGTACCCTGTTTCACTGAGTGGATTGGGAAGCCCTGCGTTTGGATAGCAACTCGTAAAAACAGGAGCACAATCAGAAATCGCTTTCATAAAGGGGCGAAGAGCACTTGCACCCATCGCACAGTTTAATCCTACACTCAGAGGATTTGAATGCGAAACCGATGCCCAAAAAGCTTCCATTGTCTGTCCAGACAAAGTTCTACCTGAAGCATCAGAAACAGTTACAGAGATCATTACAGGAATTTTCTCTCCTCGTTCCTCACTGAGTGTTTCAATCGCAAATAGTGCTGCTTTTAAATTGAGAGTATCAAAGGTCGTTTCTGGAAGAAGGAGGTCAACCCCTCCTTTTAATAACGCTCGAGCCTGTTGAAGATAAGCCTCTACGAGCTGATCAAAAGTTACAGCCCGAAACCCAGGACGATTCACATCGGGAGACAAAGACGCGGTTCGATTCGTTGGACCCATCGCACCTGCAACATAGCATTTTCTCTCAGGATTTTTTTTACAAAACTCATCCACCACTTTTCTGGCAAGCCGAGCGGATGCTTCATTCATTTCATTTACATAAGAATCTAAACCGTAATCAGCCTGTGAAATCGTTGTTGTATTAAACGTGTTTGTCTCAATGATATCACTACCTGCTTCTAAAAATTTAAAATGAATTGCTTCAATAATTTTAGGCTGAGTTAAACTTAAAAGGTCGTTATTGCCTTTCAGGTCCATTGAATGATTTAGAAAACGATCTCCTCTAAAGTCTTGCTCACTCAGAGTATGTTTTTGAATCATCGTTCCCATAGCCCCATCCATAAAAACGATTCTTTTTTTTAGTAATGATTTAAGTTCATTTCCTACAGGACTGAGTGGAAGATCAAAATGGCCCACAAATACCTTCTTTCTTATCTCTTTACCCTAGTTAGACCAGAGTTTCTCCTGAGTCACAAGCAAAACATGAAACATTTCAACAAGTAAGACAGTACTTGCAGCAGAGTGCCAAATCCCTTATTTTACCGGCATGCAAAAACCAATGATTCGACCTCGACGAAACCGACAGACATCCTCTATCCGCACTCTCATGAGAGAAACCCTGATTACTCCTCATGACTTGATCTACCCTCTTTTTGTTCATAATCATTCAGAAAAAGAAGCGATTGGCTCTATGCCTGGGCTCTATCGACACTCGCTATCCTCACTTATTGAAGAAGTAAAAAAAGCCTATTCTTTGGGAATTCAAGGCATTGCTCTCTTTCCTGCGATCGATGATCAGCTCAAAGATCCGTTAGCAAGAGAGTCAAAAAACCCTGATGGTCTTTATCCACGCGCGATCCGTGAAGTCAAAAATGCGGTCCCAGAAATGACCATTTTTTCAGATGTGGCAATGGATCCCTACTCAAGTGATGGTCACGATGGAATTGTTCGAAATGGAGAAATCATCAACGACGAAACATTAGAAATCCTTGCTCAAATGGCAGTGACTCAAGCAGAAGCGGGGGCTGATTACGTTTCTCCTTCCGATATGATGGATGGAAGAGTTCGAGCGATTCGAAATGCCTTAGATGATTCTGGTTTTGAAAAGACAGGTATTCTTGCTTACTCAGCAAAATATGCTTCCGCTTTTTATGGTCCCTTTAGGGATGCTCTCGATTCTGCCCCAAAAGCGGGAGACAAAAAAACCTATCAAATGGACCCTGCAAATCGAATTGAAGCAGTCAGAGAAGTTCTTCTTGATATCGAAGAAGGAGCTGATCTTGTAATGATCAAGCCTGCTCTTTCTTACTTGGATGTCATTAGAGAAATCAAAGAAATCTCCCTGGTTCCAGTAGCTGCATATAACGTCAGCGGTGAGTATAGCCTCATCAAAGCTGGAGCAAAAATGGGCTGGCTTGATGAGAATGCTGCAATGAAAGAAATGCTCACCTCCATTAAAAGAGCTGGTTCCGATTTGATTCTCACTTATTTTGCAATCGATTACGCAAAAGGGTTCCAATCATGAAAAAAGGAGGTACGGTGATCGTTGCTCTTTTTTGTGTCATCTATCTCCTCAATCCAACTGCAGGGCTCTTTGAAATTATCCCTGATCAAATTCCATTTTTTGGAAACATTGACGAAGCAAGTATCACTGCTTTATTGATTTATTGTTTAAAGAAACTTGGAATCATTTTTAAAGAAGAAAAACAAAAAAAAGAAATCAAACAGGAGAAAGAGTTTTGATTGACCCTAAAGAAATCATCTCTGCAAGCCAAAGACTTGCTCCTTACTTAAATCAAACGCCCATTTATACCTCTGAAACCCTCAATGAAGAATCTGGATTTTCTCTTTTTTTTAAAATGGAAAATCTTCAAAAAATTAATGCATTTAAAGCAAGAGGTGCTCTCAATACTCTTTTAAAGTTAAAAGAAAAGAATGAACTCCCAAAAAAAGTGAGTGCATATAGCTCTGGGAATCATGCGCAAGCCGTTTCTTGGGCATGTAAAATACTTGGCTTAAAAGCAAAAATTTTTATGCCCAAACAAACCTCAGAATACAAAATTGAAAAAACAAAAATCCATGGAGCAGAGGTCATTCTCACAGAAACGAGAGAGGAGGCTGAGAAAAAAGCACATTCTGAAAAAGCTTTTTTACTCCCTCCCTTTGATCACCCTGACGTCATTGCTGGCCAAGGAACTGCTGTTTATGAAGCTCTCCAAGAAGGTCATTATGATGCATTGATTACACCAGTTGGAGGAGGAGGTCTTCTTTCGGGTAGTTTTTTAGCAACTCAACTTTTTCCAGAAAAAAAAATCAGTGTTTTTGGAGTAGAACCAGAAAACGCAAATGATGCATATCAATCCTATTCTTCGGGAAAGATTGTTCGATTGCCTACTCGCCCCGTAACTCAAGCTGATGGAGTCATTACTCAAAGCGTTTCTCCACTGACTTTTTATTTTTTAAAACAAACACAGGGAATTCTTACCGTCAGCGAAAAAGAAATTACAAAAGCTCATCAAAAACTTTCAAGGCAGTGGAAAGACCCGATTGAACCCACCAGTGCTCTTCCTTATGCTGCGGTTTCTCAACTCTCTCTCCCCAAAAGATCAAAGATCCTCCTTTTGGTGAGTGGTGGAAATATAAAAATTTGATCAAAAAAGTTTACTTTTGATTATATTCGCAAACGAAATGATCCTTGATTTATGACGCATAGCGCTATAACTAAACTCTTATGAAACCCATTATTCTATTTTCACTTATTTCTTTTATTTCCACTCCTCTTTTCGCAAACAACAACCCAGGACTCGTCGACTGTGACCGACTTCTCTACGACATGAGCGACAAACAAGAAGGCTCGGACCTTCCTACTGCGATTGTTCTTCCTGTGGAAAAATGCTCAGGGGAACCGCACTACTCAAATGACTATCTAAGTGAATGGGATTTCTGGGTTGCACTGGATTGGGTCAACGGCCAGTCTAAACTCAATACCAAAGAACAAACCGGAAAACTCCGAAACATCACCGGATACAATCTAACCGGAGGATTTGGAATTCAGCTCTTTCAAGGCGGAGAAAGAATTAAGACTTCCATAGGTTACCATGCAGACATCAGTGCGGGAGCTGTCGGTACCCAATACGAAGCAGCAGAGTTTAATCCACGAAACTTCTACACCTTTAAAAAAGGAAAGAACAAGACCGTTGGTATTTTTAGAATGCGATCATCTGGAGCTCAAGTTCTTTTTCATTTTTTAAAAAATCGTGTCGGATTGGGTGCAAATTTGATGGGATGGGATGTGAACATCAATCAAAATGTCTCTGGAAGACTCATGAACTTTCACCTCGTTGGAGTACGAGCTCAAATCATTGCGATCAATCGAAACAGACTCCAATTAGGAATCACAGGTGGAGTGGATGCTACGATGACTAGCGGGGTTACCCCCACTCAAGGTTTCTACCAACAATTGGACAAAGACCAAGCTCAAATAATCTCTGATGAAGGATATCAAAGCGGAATGGCTACAGCGATTGCACAGATTCATCTCGCTGCAGAAGGACTTGCTTTTAGACATATTGCTCAATTTTATTACCGTAAGGCAGCATCTGCCACTCAGGATTATGAGAAAATTGACAGTGAAGAAGTACAAAAAGAAACACTTTCACCAAAGGACATCACAGGAACTTATTGGAACGCGGGTCTTGAATGGAAAATTCTCCCTGGAAATCGACTCATCAGTAAAGTTCGCCCTTTTGGCGGTAACATGATTCCTTTTATTTCCTTCTTCAGTGAAGCAGGACAAAATTTTGCGAACCCTGGACTCTTCCCAAGTAATGAAGGTACTCCACTGGGTTCAAAAAACATTGTATTTGGACTCAGAGTCGGTGGACACTGGACAAGAAGGTACTAAGCCTAGTCGTAAGACTTTTCTCTGAGTTTTTCTTGAAAAAGAATCATGGTATTTTTTAATTTTAAATCAAAAACCTCTGATGCAATTGCAGTATCAGAGAGTGGTTGTAGAGTTTTTGATCGATACTTTTCAATCTCATTTTTATTAATGGAAATCAAAGCTCTTATTCTCTTGATCTGAAGTTCTCTTTTCTTAAATAGATCTACCAACTGATTTGAATCCAGAATCTCTCCATCTATCTCTCGAACATAAATTAAGCCTTCATCATCATTCGAGTAAAGCTCATACCCATATCCGTCATTGACCATATAAAAATACATGGGGTTTGTTTCCGCACAGTGAAGAACTCCTTCGCACAATTTTAGATTCATCGCATGGGAATGAGAGAGAATAAAAAGACCAACAAAACTATAGAACCATTTCATGACCACTTTAATACAGTATATATTCTTAGGAGTCAAACAAAACGTAACTCGTTGTAATAATTTATTTCTTTACTCTATTGAGATGAAACAGTAACGTGCCGAGTCATGGAATTTAAATCTTTTCAGGCCTTATTTTTAATTCTCACTATTTTTCAAATCAGCTGTGACTCCCAACCTCGTACACCTGTTGAATATATCATCGGCGATCAAGCCCCTAATGGATTAATTCCTTACCCTTCCCTTTTTGATCAAGAACCAAAAGACGAAGGATTAAAACGTTTTCGCAAAAAAGATTTTTTTATTGAATCAAATAAAAAAATTCATCTCGTCGTCTTAGGATGGGAAGACTTTAAAAAACAAAAATTTGCGACAAAGCCACTGAAAGACTCTCTTCAGATGATATTCAACACTATTCAAACGAAACTAATCACTTATGAGCTCAATCGAAGCGAAAAGAACAATGGACCGACTTACGATGAAGAACTCTCCGTTCAAAAGCGAACTCCGAACGGATATGAGCGTTTAAGAAAAATTGTACTCAACGAACTCAAACAACGAAATATTCAAATCGAAGAACTCAAAACTTATTCCATAGGAAAATTTCTTGAACTTTCTGCAACCATCGTAACCGAGAAACTCAACTACGGTGACACTCAAGAAAAACTCACTAAAAACCATCTTGAGGCATTTTCAATCGGTATAGGGGATTGCGATGATTACGCTCGCTTAACTCGAGGATTCTTTTTTATGTTGAAGGAACTCTCTCAAAAGAACATTCCCGTTTTTGCTCTCGATGGTGAACTCACCGCGGATAGTTTCCAAATGATGGCCGTGAGCAACCAAAAAACAACCCCAGGGCATGCTTGGGTTAACCTACTTGGCTTTGGAGAAGATGGAAAGTGGTACATCTCTTCTGTAGACCCGACTTTTGCAGACCAAGGAAACAGCTTGGATGCTTTTGATGAAGAACACATCGACTTCGAAGCTCTCCCTTATTTTTTCTTCAATTCTCTAGACTCACAAAAAGGAATTGCTTATTGGTTTGCACATGACCCCACTCCATTAAGTAAATTCAGTCCGTTTCAACGTCATATTATTTTTAAGAAAACAGCGAGATCTCTTTCTAGTTTAATGTGGTATGACACTTACAGTTCCTTTGATAAATCGATGGAACCTTACAAATACGAAAAAAGCTTCCTTATACCAATATCACTTAAAGAAAGCTTTTATCATCACTATCCTTTCGATCAGTATTCATTTGTAGCCGAATGGCTCCACCTTATTAAAACAAATAAAATCGATGAGATTGAAGATCAACTAAAGCATGAATTCCCATATCCTGATGGCTCTTATAAAAGAAACTACGAAAAGGTAAAACGATACAAAGTTCGTTTACGTTTACTGATTTATTCAAAAAACGAAGAACTCAAAGAACTTGGAACACGCTATTACAGTAAACTCTCTAAAACTGAGTCGTTATTACAACCTGAGCTTTAATGATAAGAATCACAGATCAAAAGTTTTAGGCTCTTAAGTTTTCTTTTTAGTAACTTTTTTCTTAGTCGTTTTTTTCTTTTTTGAGGTTTTCTTCTGAGCCGTTTTCTTTTTGGCTCCTCCTAGGTCTCCAATAATTTTTACGACTTCCTCTACAGTCACTTCTTCAGCTTTATGTTCCTTTGGAAGGCTAACGTTTTTTGTACCAATTTTAATATAAGGACCGTATTTTCCTTCATAGATTGCCATTTTCTTTTCTGTTTCAGGATGCTTTCCTAAATCCCGAACCATTTTAGCGCCCCCTCGTCCTTTTTTCTCTTGAGACAAAATCTCCAAAGCCCTTGCCAAAGTGACTGTATAAACATCATCTTCTTTTTTCAGTGACCGAAAATCGTCTCCATGAGCAATATAAGGACCAAAACGTCCTCGATTGGCCATAATGGGATTTCCTGTTTCGGGATGAACTCCCAATTCTCGAGGAAGACTTAAAAGATGAAGCGCCTCTTCTAAGGTAAGGTTTCGATAATCCATCTCTTTAGGGACACTCGCGCGCCTTGGTTTTGGATTTTCTTCCGTCATCTCACCTTGCTGAACATAAGGACCATATCTACCCAATAAACAATAAATATCCTCTCCTGTTTCGGGATGCTTTCCTAACGATTGAGGACCTTTTGCAGAGACTTCAATGATTTCTTCAACCATTTCCTGAGTTAAATCAGCAGGAGAAACATCTTCCGGAATGGATGCCCGAATATCCTCTCCTCCTTCTACTTTTTTAATCACGTAAGGACCAAAGCGCCCTACCTTCAAATCAAACTCACCGTCTTTAAAGAAACGAATGGTTCTTGATTCTTCACCATCAATTCCTTTTTCTTTTGTATTCACCTGATTTTGAAGACCATCATCTCCCAGATAAAACTCTTTTAAATAAGGAACCCATTCCCTTTTTCCTTCTGCAATTTCATCTAAACGATTTTCCATCTGAGAAGTAAATTGATAACTAACCAACTCGTCAAAATATTTTTCTAAAAGCTGAATCACAGCAAACCCAGTAAAAGTGGGAACAAGTGCATTTCCAATTTTTCTAGCATAACCTCGATCAACAACAGTACCGATAATACTCGCATAAGTAGAAGGTCTTCCAATTCCTTCTTTTTCTAAACGTTGAACTAAAGAAGCTTCAGTAAAACGCGCAGCTGGTTTAGTTTCATGAGATTGTGGAGTAAGCTCTTGAACTTTTAATACTTCCCCTTCTTTTAACTCAGGAAGCATTACTTCTTTATCATCAAGTGCACCTTCGGGATCATCACTTCCTTCAACATAAGCTCTTAAGTATCCTGCAAAAGTAATACGTCGACCACTTGCCGTAAATAAAGCATCTCCTGCTTCAAACTTAGCACTGACTGAAAGTTTTTTTGCGTCTGCCATTTGAGTCGCAATGGTTCGTTTCCAAATTAAATCGTACAAAGCTAATTCTTTCCCAGAAAGACCTGTTTCTTTTGGAGTTTGAAATACCTCTCCTGCCGGACGAATCGCTTCGTGTGCCTCTTGTGCACCTTTTGATTTACTTGAATACTGCCGAGGCTCTGGAGAAAGGTATTCCTTTCCATAAAGAGTCTCAACCGCATCTCTTGCGCCTTGGATGGCTTGACTTGACAGATTAGGAGAGTCCGTTCTCATATAGGTAATCAAACCTTGTTCATATAAAGTTTGTGCAATTCGCATTGCATTTTTTGCAGAAAGCCCAAGCTTTCGGTTTGCTTCCTGCTGAAGCGTTGAAGTAATGAATGGCGGAACTGGTCTTGAAGTAATCGTTTTTTCTTCAACTTGAGTGACCGTCCAATCCATTGATTTAACTTGATTGACCACAGAAAGCGCTGCTGCCTCATCTAAGACCACTACTTTTTCTGGCTTTTTAGGTTTCCCAGTTAACTCATCAAAATCTTTCCCTAAAGCAATAGGTTTCCCTCCTAAGGAGTGGAGTTTTGCTTCGAAAGCTTTTCCTGATTTACTAAGCTGTCCAAGAACATCCCAATACTCTGCTTTTACAAAAGCTCTTCGCTCTCTTTCTCTTTCCACAAGCAAACGAAGTCCTGCAGACTGAACTCTTCCTGCAGAAAGACCGTAAGCAATTTTTTTCCAAATCAAAGGAGATAGAGTGAATCCCACCAAACGATCTAAAATCCGTCTAGCTTCTTGAGCGTGAACAAGCCGAGTATCAATTTCTCGACAATCCTCAAGCGCTTTTTGAATCGCTTTTTTTGTAATCTCATGAAAGACCATTCGCTTTACAGGAATTTTTGGTTTTAAAATTTCAATCAAATGCCACGAAATACTTTCTCCCTCGCGGTCTTCATCGGTAGCAAGATAAAGGACATCAGCTTCCTTCATCTTTTTTTTGAGATCAGAAATAATTTTAGATTTTCCCTTTACCGTCACATAAAGAGGTTCGAAGTCAGCATCGACATTCACTCCTACTCGAGCCCATGGTTCTTTTTTATACTTCGCAGGAACATCTGCCGCTGTTTGAGGAAGATCTCTTAGGTGTCCCATACTTGCTTCCACAATGAAGTTCTTCGGTAGATATTTACGGATCGTTTTAGCCTTTGTAGGTGACTCTACAATCACAAAACATTTTTCAGCCACAGTTCCTCCTCAGAAACAGTTCCTCTATTAATATATTCAAAATATGCGTCCAAAAGAGGCCCCACGTCAATTCATTCTTGATTCAGTGCTTCAGATTCAGACAAAAAAACCCCATAACTGAGTAAATAACTTATTTAAAATAAAAAAGTCAAATTTTATTCAAACCAAATTCCTTTAGTATTAAAAACTCTCCCCAAACCATGTGGCAGTGAGGAACCTAAAAAACAACTATTATGCGAAAGACTCACTAAATCTGAATCAATCACTGTTTTTTCAGGAAAAGTAAGATCAAACTCAATTGCCTGAAACGCAAATCCTTCCTTAATTTTTCCAAATCGATCAGAAATCCCAATAAACTCAGCCGGCTTTAAAGAAAAAACTTCAACCAATCGCTGTGGAGTTATTTTTTTATTTTTAACTCCCCAAAAAAGAACCCGTAAAAAAGTTTCTAATCCAGTTGTTCCAAATGCAACTTCGGAAAAACTTCCTTTTTTCATTGTTGCTTCATGAGGAGCGTGGTCAGTTGCAACATATTCTAAAGTACCATCCGATAAAGCTTCCCATAATGCCTCTTGATCTTCCTTTGATCGAATCGGGGGATTCATTTTAAAAGACTTGTTATCCTCATGAATATCCTCACTATTAAAAAACAAATGGTGAGGAGTGACCTCTCCACTCGCCTTTAACCCCCTTGCCTGTGCATCTCTCAATAAATCCAAGGTTTCCCGACTTGAAACATGAAGGACATGGTAACGAGCATTTGGATATTTTTCTAAAAGTCTCAAGTCGCGTTCCACCATTTTCCATTCTGCCTCTGCAGGATAAGCCTTTAAACCAAGTGATTTTTGTACCGGTCCTGGGGCAAGTGCAGCTCCATGTCCTAAATACTCTGCATGTTGAAGCACTGGGATCTCTGTTCCTTCAGTCGCTTTAAAAATTTTCTCCATCAGATCATCAGACTCAACCCCCAGCCCATCATCAGTAAACGCATGAACATATGAAGACAAAGATTCTACATCCACGAGTTCTTTACCCAGCATTTTTCGGGTAATACAGGCAGACCACAAAACCTCGACTCCTAGTTTTTCATCCCATTTCTCTAATTCTTTTTTTCCTTGCTCAATAGCTTCAACCGAATCTAAATAAGGAGCAGTATTTGGCATCGTAAGTACTGCTCCTACTCCTCCCCGAAGTGCTGCTCTCAACCCCGTTTCTGCGATCTCCTTTTTCGGTTGACCAGGAACTCTTAAGTGAACCTGTAAATCCACTCCCAACGGAATGAGGCCCTTACCGGTGAGATCGTAATGAGGAATAGAAGAATCATCGATTCCCTTTTTCATTTCCTGAACAATACCAGACTCAATGAGTAAGTCCGTATTTTCAACTACTCCATCCGCATTCCACACTTGTACATTTTTAATCAAATATCGTTGATGCATCTTTATTCTCCGTATCTTTGTGGTTGCACATTCTGATCTCGGATGTCAAGAAAAGGGAATGAGCCAATCTCTTCTTGAAAAACAAAATGACCTCATTGAAGAAATTAATGAATTTGAAAACTGGAAGGATAAGTTCAACTTTATTATTGATCTTGGAAAAGACTACCAGCCTGAATTCAAAGAGGAATGGAAAACTGAAGAGAACAGAATTACTGGCTGTGTTTCTCAAGTGTGGCTCATTGCAAAAGTAAAAGATCATAAAATTTACTTTACTGCGGATAGTGACTCTATTTTTGTGAAAGGACTAGTTTCACTCGTAGTAGAAATGTATTCAGGAGCAGAAGCTCAAGAGATCCTTTCCACTCCCCCACGATTCTTAGAAGAAACAGGACTTCTCCAAAACCTCACACCGAGTCGAGGAAACGGAGTGGCATCCATGATTGCAAAAGTCATGGAGCTTGCAAAAAACACAGATGAATAACTCTTGATTCTTTTCCGTTTTTTGAGACTCTCCTTCGACAAGGAGATTTTTATGAACAAATTGATCACAGCCTTCATGATTCTTTCAATTACCACTGGATATTCAGTTTTTGCTGAAACCGTTAAAATCGATACAAACCATTCAAAAATAGAGTGGATGGGAGGAAAAAAACTTCTAAACGACACTCACAAAGGAACTCTGCTTTTTAAATCGGGAACACTCGTTTTTAAAAACAACGCACTCGTCTCTGGAGAGCTCAACGTAGACATGCACTCTCTCAAAAATACGGACATTGAGAATCCAAAATACAAACAAAAACTTGTGGGCCATCTCAAAAATTCTGATTTTTTTCATGTTGAGAAATATCCAAAAGCAACTTTTAAATTCGATACCGTTAAAAAATTAAAGAATAATCAATACAAACTAACGGGTCTCATGAAAATCAAAAATAAAACAAACAAAGAAACCGTTACAATCACATTAAAAAAACAGAAGAAAACATGGAGTGGTTCTGGAAAAATAACCATTGATCGATCTAAGTATGATGTACGATATGGTTCTGATTCTTTTTTTGATAATCTTGGAGACAAAGTCATCAAAAACGAGATTGAACTCACTCTTGATGTAAAAACAAAAGCTTCTTAAAAACAAACGACCAGAAAGAAAATCTTCTTTCTGGTCTCTTTTTCCATAAAATGAAATAGAGATTGCTCATGACTATCAAAAACGAAAAGATCCGCCCCCTCTACCCAGAAATTGAACCCTATCAAACACACACATTAAAAGTCTCTGATCTTCACACTGTTTTTATAGAAGAATGTGGAAATCCAAATGGAAAGCCTGTGATTTTTGTTCACGGTGGTCCAGGAGGCGGAGTCAACTCCACTCACCGAAGGTACTTTAATCCAGAAAAATACCGCATCATTCTTTTTGATCAACGTGGCTGTGGAAAAAGCACTCCTTTTGCATGTCTAGAAGAGAACACGACTTGGGATCTCGTCAGTGATATGGAGAAGATAAGAAACCACTTTAAAATAGAAAAATGGCAAGTCTTTGGAGGATCTTGGGGAAGCACTCTTGCACTTGCCTATGCACAATCTCATCCACAAAGAGTAAGTGAACTCGTTCTTAGAGGAATTTTTCTCATTCGCGATGAAGAGATTGAATGGTTTTATCAAAAAGGAGCTAGTGCTGTTTTTCCTGATGCATGGGAACACTATTTAAATGCAATTCCCAAAGAAGAACACGATGACCTGCTTTCTGCTTATTACAAACGCCTCACCTCAGGTGAGAAGGAAACCCAAATCAAAGCTGCAAAAGCATGGAGCGTATGGGAAGGAAGTACAAGCCAACTTTTTCCTGATCCCGACTTTACTGCTGGATATGAAAAAGATGAATTTGCGTTAGCCTTTGCCAGAATCGAATGTCATTACTTTAAAAACAAAGGATTTTTACAAGAAAAGCCCATTTTAGATCACATTGACTCTATTCGTTCAATTCCGACAGTGATTGTACAAGGGCGATATGACATGGTTTGCCCAATGCAAACAGCCTGGGCTCTTCATAAAAAATGGCCTGAGGCTTCATTAAAAGTCATTCCAGATGCAGGACACTCCGCTGGGGAACCTACCATTGCGGCGGCTTTAGTTGAAGCAACAGATCAGTTTGTAAAAGACTAGCTACTTTAATAGTATCTCAAATTAAAAAAACTTAATCTAAATATACAGAGTATTGATCCGTATAAAGAGAAGGATCAAGCTTTTCACCTTCAGATTCAGGTTCTTCAGTTCTAAACCAATCCGCCCAAAAACGAGAAGTTTCAAATAATCCCAAGCTCTCAAAATAAAACTGATTGCGTTTAACTCGAGTTGCTCGATAAAGTGCAACTCCGTTATCTTCTGCAATTAACCGTCCCAACTGATAACCAATATACTTGGGTGTACGAATCACAAGCTTGGTATTTTCAATAATCTCAAAATCTACATTGAGTTTTAGTTCCAATATTTTCTCTAACTCCTCTAGAGAAAAATCTATTTTCGCTCCAGATTTCCTATAAAACTCAAAAGTCAATTGATCGACCTTTAATGCTTGAATGATAAACCCGACGTTTTCTAGATATTCTTTACACATCGAACTCATAGACTCACGGTAGTATTCAGTTAAAGCAATAGAATCAAAATATTCAACATGAACTCCTTCCATTTTCATGGACATTGTTTGAACCACATTAAAGTTTGCTCCTGCTCCTAAAATCGGATTTCCAGTATTTAAGAAGCGAATCAATCCTAATTTTGCTTTACCACTGACATGAATACTTTGAGTTCGTTCAGGTAAGGTCGTGTGATCTTGGATCACTAAGTCTTCCGGAAAGCATCGTCCAGGAGGAGCCACTAAACTTAAGCGTTTAGGAGAACCTCCCACTAAGGTACCAGGTCCAGACTTTTCTAAAGGAGTTTCGTAATGAATATATCCTGCTCTTTTAATTTCCTTATAAAGGGCTTTTAAAGACTGACATCCAGTCACCATCAAACTCAAACACAAAAGCCCAACAAAAGAGCCACTCACCGAAAACAGATTTCTTTTTCTCATAGTCAACGTTTCGACAGAAATGTCAAAAAATTGTAATAAAAAAAAACAAAAGATTACAAAACACTAACGCCTTGCGTTTCTAACGATGCGCATTATTTGGCGATCAAATTGACTAATTTCCCAGGAACAAAAATCACTTTTTTGATTTCTTTTCCTTCGAGATGAGAACTCACCTTAGGATCTTGCGTTGCTTTTTCAACAGCATGGTCCTGAGTGACCTCCTTAGAAACCGTAATTTCAGAGCGTCGCTTTCCATTGACCATTACCGCTAACGTGATTTCATTTTCTGTACACAACTCTTCATCATAAGAAGGCCATGGCTGTTTACAAATAAATCCATCCTCTCCCAATTTTTGCCAAAGTTCCTCTGCAATATGAGGCGCATATGGAGCTAGGACCTGAAGAAATGTTTTTGCAATCGAACGAGGAAGGGTCTTCGCCGAAGTTGCTGCATTCACAAAAATCATCATTTGTGAAATCGCTGTATTCATTCGCAGTCCCTCTGTATCCTCTTGTACTTTTTTTATCGTTCTATGAAGTGTTTTTAATAACTCAATTTCCGAAGATGGGTCTGAGTCGGTTAATTTTGATTGAAGATTACCTGTATTTTCATCAACAACTAATCTCCAGCATCTTGCTAAAAACCGATGAACACCATCCACTCCATCCATCTGCCATGGTTTTGATGCATCTAAAGGCCCCATAAACATTTCATAAAGACGAAGACTATCTGCCCCGTAAGTTTCGACCACTTCATCAGGATTAACAACGTTCCTTTTAGATTTAGACATCTTCTCGACTTGAGAACGTAACTCTTCGCCTTTGTCTTTTGATCGATAGATTTTTCCATCACTTTCAACTTCAGAAGGATGATAGTACTTACCTTGAGCATCCTGATGAGAATAAGCCAAAATCATTCCTTGATTAAAAAGACCTTGAAAAGGTTCCTTTGTAGAAACTAATCCACAGTCAAAAAGCACCTTATGCCAAAATCTCGAATATAAAAGATGAAGAACCGCATGCTCGACTCCACCAATATAAAGGTCTACAGGCATCCAATACTTTTCCAACTCGGGATCAAAAGGATTTTCTGTGTTTTTAGGATCAATATACCGAAGGTAATACCAACACGACCCTGCCCATTGAGGCATTGTATTGTATTCCCTGCGCCCCTTACGTCCATCTGAAAGCGTGACTTCCTTCCAATCCCCTGGTGCACGAGCAAGAGGGGGCTCTCCATCCTCAGTCGGTTTATACTCATCTACCGGAGGAAGGCTCACCGGAAGATCTGATTCAGGTACTGGAACCACACTTCCATCTTCAAGATGAATCAACGGAAAAGGCTCACCCCAGTAACGCTGCCTTGAAAACAACCAATCTCTTAACTTGTAATTTACTTTTCTTTTCCCTAAATTTTTATTTTCAAGATCAACAATCATTTTTTCTTTAGCAGTAGCAACATCTAATCCCTCTAAAAACCCTGATTGAATCAATTTTCCATCACCCACATAGGCTTCTTTTTGAATATCAATGGAGTTAGGGGAAGAGACCACTTGGATAATTTCTAGTCCCATCTTTTTTGCAAATTCATGATCTCTTTCATCATGACCAGGAACAGCCATGATTGCTCCAGTTCCATAGCTCATCATTACGTAATCCGCGATCCAAATTGGAATTTTTTTCTGATTCACTGGATTAATCGCATAAGCACCTGTGAAAACTCCTGTTTTCTCCTGAACATCGGTCCGATCTAAATCAGTTTTTTGAGAGGCTTTGTAAACATACTGATTAACCTGCTCTTGTTGTTCATTAGAAACAATTTCTTTCACAATAGGATGCTCTGGTGCAAGAACACAGAAAGTCGCACCAAACAACGTATCTGGACGAGTGGTAAACACTTCGAAACTCGATGAATGTCCATCTACAGAAAAAGATAATTGAGCCCCCTCAGATTTTCCGATCCAGTTTCGTTGCATCTGTTTGACGCTCTCAGGCCAATCAAGTGACTCTAAATCCTCTAATAAACGCTCAGCGTAAGCAGTAATTTTTAATGTCCATTGCTTCATGACCCTTCGTTCTACTGGATCACCTGTTTCAACGTAAAAACCATCTTTTACTTCTTCATTTGCTAAAACAGTCCCTAAAGCAGGACACCAATTCACGGGAGACTCTGCTAAATAAGCAAGTCCTTTTTCATAAAGCTTTAAAAAAATCCATTGTGTCCATCGGTAATATTCTGGGCTTGAAGTATCTACTTCACGATCCCAATCATAACTAAACCCTAATCGTTTAATCTGCCCTCTAAAATTGTTAATATTCGTTTGTGTAATAATGGCTGGGTGAATTCCTTCTCTCATCGCCGCTCGCTCAGCAGGAAGTCCAAAAGCGTCCCATCCCATTGGATGCAAAACATTAAATCCTTGCGCCCGCTTTAATCGACAATAAATATCGGTAGCCGTATATCCTTCTGGATGTCCCACGTGAAGTCCCGCGCCTGAAGGATAAGGAAACATATCTAACACGTAAAGCTTAGGGCGATCTCCTAATTCTGCCCTGGTCTCAGGAGTCTTAAAAACTTTATTTTCTTCCCAAAGGTCCTGCCACTTTTTTTCTATTTTTGAAGGAGTATATTTCATGTTTTTCTTTCTTTTATCAACGCGAAAGACAGACTTCTAAAGAAGCTCCATCTACATCAAATGTTTCTTGATACTCAGGTGTACTTAAAGACTGATATTGAAGGGATCGAGCAAGTGTTTCACCGCACACATAACTCTCATAACTTTCAACTGCCGACTTCAACTCTGAATCACAAACTAACGAAAGGTCTATTCGATCATCTAAATTAAAGTCAGCATTTTTCCTCGCCATTTGAACTCGACGAACGACTTCTCTGGCAAGCCCTTCCTGAATCTGATCAGAATCTACAGTAGGATCGAGCTCAATACTCATTTCTTTAGTCGTTAAAAAATGATCTTTTTTCTCTTTAGACGCTCGACGGATTTCAATGTCTTCAAGTGTGATAGATTCTCCTGCTAAAACTAGAGTTTCTCCTGACTCCAACTTTAAAAGGTCTTCTAAAGAAAGCTGAGCAATCTCTGCAGCAACTGCTTTCATTTTTTTTCCAAGTCGCTGACCTAATTTTTTAAAATTCGCTTTTCCTGAAATATCAACATATTGATCTTCATTTGATTCATAAATCACCTCACGAACATTTAATTCACCAACAAAATAAGGTTCCAATTTTTTTAATTCCGCAAGACTAGAAGCATCCCTCATGATGACTTTAAGAGATTTTAAAGGAATTTTACTTTTAATCTTTAGTTTTTCTCGAAGATTTCTCCCCATCAGACAAAGATCTGCCATAACCTGAACAGATTTCTCGAGTTGAGGCTTTGATCTTTCTTTTTCTCCAAAGGGAAATTTTTCTAAATGGACACTCACCGCTAAGTCAGATCTTACTGTTCGTAGATTTTGAAAAATTTCTTCAGAAATAAAGGGGGTAAACGGTGCCATCACTCGACTTAACTGAAGAAGGACTTGATAAAGTGTTTCAAAAGCAAATCGTTTATCTTCAGGCATTCCTTCTTGCCAAAAATGTTTTCGGTTAAATCGAATATAGGTATTAGTAAGTTCTTCAATAAAGTGAAGAAGTTGTGGAACCACATTATAAAGACGATAGTGCTCCATCTCCGTATTCGTATTCAAAATCAACGTATTTAAACGAGAGAGAATCCATTGATCTAAAATATTAGGACTTTCTTCTGCGTCTCCTTTAGGGACAAATTTATCAATATTTGCATAGCTGACATAAAATGAATATGAATTCCACCATCGAAGTAGAATTCTTCTGACCACATCTTCAACACCCGATTCAGTAAACCTCATATCCTGAGCTTTCACTACAGGTGAGTCGATCAAATATAACCGTAAAGCATCTGCTCCATATCGATTGATGACTTCTAAGGGATCTGGATAATTTTTTAGCCGCTTACTCATCTTCCGACCATCTTCAGCTAAAATAATCCCATTAACGATTACATTTTTAAAAGGAGACTGCCCAAAAAGAGCCGATCCAATCACGGTCAATGTATAAAACCAACCTCGAGTCTGATCTAAACCTTCAGCAATAAAATCCGCAGGGAAACCGTTTTTAAAACGAACTACATTTTCTTCCTGATAAGGATATCCCCACTGAGCAAGTGGCATCGACCCACTCTCAAACCAACAGTCTAAAACACCAGAAACTCGTCGCAAAGGAGACTTTCCTGTTGGAGAAGGAATTTCTATTTCATCAACAAAGTGTATATGGAGATCTTTTACTTCACGCCCTGAAAGAGTCGAGAGTTCTTTTGCTGAAGAGATACAAACAACTTCTCCCTCATCATTTCTCCAAATAGGGAGAGGGGTTCCCCAAAAGCGATTTCTTGAAATTGCCCAATCTCTTGCATTTTCAAGCCACTTACCAAAACGTCCGTCTCGAAGACTCTCAGGAACCCAAGAGGTTTTTTGATTCGCTTCAATCATCGTTTTTTTTATTTTTTCAACACTGACAAACCAACTCGATACCGCTTTATAAATCAAAGGCGTATCAGTTCTTTCACAATGAGGGTAACTATGATTAATCGTTTCTTGTCGAAAAAGTTTTTTTGAATCTTTCAGAGCAGAAATAATCTTTTTATCTGCATCTTTTACCATCACCCCTTGATAATCAGGAACTTCATTTGTAAATCGACCATCATCATCAACGGGGTTTACTAAAGGAAGTCCTGCTTTTTGACAGGCATAAAAGTCTTCTTCCCCAAACGCGGGTGCCATATGAACAATCCCGGTACCTGCTTCTGTAGTCACATGATCTGAATGAATAATTTGAAAAGCGCCATTTTTTTCTTCATCTTTAAAATAAGAAAACAGTGGCTCATAAGTCTTCCCTACTAAAGAAGCTCCCTTGAGGGTTTCCACGATTTGAGGTTCTTTTCCTAATTCTTTAGAATAAGAATTTAACAATGCTTCTGCTAAATAATAAAAATTTTCATTTTCATCTTTCACTTTTACATAATTAATTTCATTACCCACAGCCAAACCCAAATTACTTGGCAATGTCCATGGAGTCGTTGTCCATGCAAGAAAATATGTATTTTCTTCACCTCGTACTTTAAAACGAGCTGTAATTGCTGGATCCTGAACCATCTTATAATTCTGAGATGCCTCAAAATTTGAAAGCGGAGTTGAAATTCCTATAGAATAAGGAACCACTTTATAGCCTTCATAAATTAATCCCTTATCCCAAAGCTCTTTAAAAACCCACCAGACACTTTGCATGAAAGAAAGGTCCATCGTCTGATATCCATTTTCCATATCAACCCATCGACCCACTCGCTTAACTGTCTTTTTCCACTCATTCGTATATCGATCAACAATACTACGACAAGCTTCATTGTATCTAGCAACCCCAATTTCCTCTCTTACTTGAGCTGAGCTAGTCACATTCATCTGTTTATTGATTTCGTATTCTACGGGAACTCCATGACAGTCCCATCCAAATCGTCGAGGAACATGAAATCCTCTCATCGTCCAATATCGAGGAACAATGTCTTTCAAAAGTCCAGCTAAGATATGACCATAATGAGGAAGCCCTGTCGCAAAAGGAGGGCCATCGTAAAAAGAATAAAAAGGAGCATCTTTTGTCTGTTCGAGTGTTTTTTGAAAAACTTGTTCTTTTTCCCAGAAAGATAAAACTGATTCTTCATTTTGAGGAAGCTGAACTTGAGGACTAACAGGACGATATACTGATTGAGGGGTCATACTTTCTTTTCTCGCTATCTACTTGGAAAGATCAGGGAAAGATATGCCATCTCGGAAGGATAATCAATCCTGACTAGAGAACATTCATAAAACACCAACAAAGCTAAAAAATCAATAAGAAACAAGAAGTTAAGTTCTGTTTCCAATAATCAATCAAACACCAGTATCTGAAAAATAAACTCAGGTAATCCAAAAGAGACTCTCTCATAAAAATCTTCCCTGAAATAACGCACAAAAAATAAATCTCAAGAATTTTCTCCCCTCGTCTTTCTCGTATTTTTTGTTTTATTTTGCCTAGTTATTTTTCTTACAAAAATCAACACAACTTCCCATAAAAAAAAGAGATGCATTTTGATGAGGTGTTTTTTAAGAACTCAAGAGAACTACAAATCAAAAAGGAATTACGATGAAATTTTTTGCTCTCTTAATGACCACTCTTTCTGTCACTTCATTTGCCACAACTTACCAATGTCCAAAAGAAGCCCCTCTTTTTGTTCCTGAAGACGCAAGTATCGAAGAACTTACTTTTATGGATGATGATCGAGTAAAATATGATGAATGTGTTTATAAATACTCCCGCTCAGACTCAACACTTCAGAGAAAAGTTCAAGCTTCAGACTTTATTGCACAGTGTTTCTCTTATGGATGTAATGGTGGATGCACTAACGTAGTCACCCTCTTTAAGAGTAACGGAAAAGTTAAAGCACTCTTAGCCGGCATTCTTGAAGGTTTCGATAACCTTGAATATAGAATTGAAGCTGAAACACCTGAGTGTCACGAAGTAAAATGATTTCTGACGGGGACTTTCGATGAGGTTTTTCATCCTCTGCAGTCTTTTTCTTCTCCATAGCCACAGTGCATTCTGTTTTGAATGGGAAGTCCCCTGGGGGGAAATCAACTTTGAGATCTGGAGGTCTTTAAAACGAAAGGATGTTCGAATCTTTTGGTGGAACATCCAATATGGTGCACTTTCAAAAAAAACAAAAAATGCAATCGATCGCAATCTTATAGACCTCATTGAAGATCCTTTTCTCAGACCCGATCTACTCTTTCTAGGAGAAATTGCTCCCTATACTCTAAAAGAAGAAACTCAAAATCTTTTAGGAATTTTATATCCCTATCAAAAACATTTTCCGTATCATTCAGATAGCAAAATGGGAATAGCGGCTTTCTCTCAAATTCCATGGAATACATTGAGAACTCGTCCTTTAGATTGGACCCCAAACCGTTCTTCAAAAGAAAAAGAGGAATATCGTAAAAAATGGGAAAAGCGCGCTCCGGAAAAGATCAATCATTTTAAAAAAATATTTATAGAAATTTCATTTATCTTAAAAAATCAAATTTTTTCCGTAATTCCAGTTCACCTTCTCATGCCTTGGAAAGTCATTCAAAAACAAGAAGGCACATTAGAAACACTGAAACAAATTAATTCAGGAAAAGAACACCCTCTATTTTATCAAACACAGAGACTAACTTCATTTTTAAAAAAAATTTCAAATCCATTAGTCACCTTTGGAGATTTTAATTTTCCTAAAAGACTTTTTTCTAAAACAAAGACAGCAAATCTTTTAGATTTCTTAAATCCTTTATCCCTGTGGGGAAATCGAACTTTCCCTGCTCTTTCTGATCCTAAATTTTTAAAATTCCCTCCACTCAAAATTGATCATGCATGGAGCTCAAAAGAAATTGAGATAAAAAATGGTTTTATTCTTCCACTTAAAGGCTCAGATCATTACCCCATCGTATTTGATCTCAAACTTTATTAATTTCAGAAATCCAGTACTGCTTTTGCTCTTCAGGTAAAAAAGAAGCTTCAAAAGAATAAATCGCAAACTTTTTTAAATCCTCTTTTGATAAATCAAATGCTTTTTGACAGGCGATATAATTTTCTAATAAATAACCACCAAAATACGACGGATCATCTGAATTAATGGTGACCTTCACCCCTTCATCTAATAATTTTTTTAATGGATGCTCTTTTAAGTCGGAGTAAACACAAAGTTTGATATTCGACAATGGACAAGTGGTCAGTGGTGTTTGTTCTTGAATAAGACGCTCAACAAGGCTCTTATCTTCGGTACATCGAACTCCATGATCAATTCTCCGAACACGAAGGAGGTCTAAAGCTTCTTGAATCATCTCAGGTCCTCCTTCTTCTCCAGCGTGCGCAACGGTCAAATACCCTTGTTCCATTGCCTTTTCAAAAACTCTTTTAAATTTTGAAGGAGGATGATCTTTTTCTGAAGAATCAAGTCCAACACCCACAATCCATTCACGATAAGGCTCAGCTAACTTCAACGTTTCAAATGCTTGCTCCTCAGACAAATGCCTTAAAAAACACATAATGATTTGAAATGAGATTCCAAAGTTTTTTTGACCATCAACGAGTGCTTTTCTAATTCCAGTAATGACAGTTTCAAAAGAAATTCCTCGATCTGTATGAGTTTGAGGATCAAAGAAAATCTCAACATGAGTCACATTCTGAGATTGAACCTTTTTTAAATAAGCATAAGTTAAATCATAAAAATCTTTTTCCTTTTGGAGAACACTTGCTCCTGCATAGTATAAATCTAAAAAAGATTGTAAATCTTTAAACTGATAAGCTTGCTTTACGGCTTCAACACTTGAAAATTTCAACGGAACGTTATTTCTTTTAGAAAGGTCAAACATCAATTCAGGCTCTAGTGTTCCTTCAATATGAAGATGAAGCTCTGCTTTTGGAAGCGCTTTAATAAAAGAATCTAAATCTTGCACCCCACACCTCCATTTTTTTGAAAATATTTTTGATGATAATCTTCTGCAGGAAAAAATGTCTGGGCTGGCTCTATTTCAGTGACCACAGGAGCACACCACTTCTCTGATCGATCTTGATCTTTTTTTGATTCAGTTGCTTTTTCTTTTTGGTCTTCTGTAAAATAATAAATTCCAGAACGGTATTGAGTTCCTACATCAGGTCCCTGACGATTCACTTGTGTCGGATTATGAATTTCCCAAAAACGATCGAGAAGTTTTTCAAAAGGAAGAATTGCTGAATCAAACTCTACCAAAACCACTTCAGCATGCTGAGTAGCCCCAGTACATACTTCTTTATAAGAAGGACTTTGGGTAATCCCTTGAGCGAATCCAACCTGCGTATCAACGACTCCAGGAGTTTTCATCAGCTCTTCTTCTACTCCCCAAAAACAACCTGCTGCTAACATTACTTTTTCTGTCATTTCAACTCCTCGGGAAAAGACTCCCCTAAGTAAATCACCTGAGTTTCTTTATCCTTCTGAAACAAACGTGCTACTTCTGGTTGAGAGCCCACTCCAACGCCTTTTCCATAAAAGCTTTTTTCATTTTCCTCAACCCTTAAAATTGCACCTTCCCATAAGCCAAGTACCGGTAAATTATTCATTTCATGATATTCCTTAATTCGATCGTCTCGAGTTTCTCCTCCATACCGAATAAACTGATCACAGTCTTCAATATGAGTTGCACCAGCAAAATAGTGAGGATTAATCTGAAATGAAATTAAGTTAAGTGAGTCAAAACTTTTTGGGTAAACAATAGGCATATCATTAGTGGTCATGAGAGTTGGACACGCCATATTTGTCCCCGCACTCACTCCAATATAAGGAGTTCCTGACTGAACCTTCTTTTGTATCACTTTGATAAGATCAAATTTTTGAAGTGAATCTAATAATCGAAAAGAATTTCCCCCTCCGACATAAATCGCTTGAGCATCCTCTATTGCACTTTTGAAGTCAGAAGAACGATGAATTCCAACTAACTCTCTACCTGCTGAAAAATCATACTCAATCATCTTTTCGACATAATGATCATGGTCTTTTAATGCAAAAGGAATGAATAAGACTTTTGAAACGGGTCCCAAAAAATCATCTAAAACTTCTTTCCACCCTTCTCGCCTTAAATCAGTACTAAATCCACCACTTCCTAATAATAACCTCATGACCTTATCCTTTTCTCTGAATGCTTCATCCATGCAGTTAACGATAACTTCATTGCGCGATCGACTTTCATTTCAAGTGGAGAGATCTGACTTTTATCGACAAATACAGTATAGCCTCCAACTGCATATCCCATAGGTAGAAATACAGAAACTTTATCTGTAAGCTGAGTCAAATTTAGGTCTTCAAAACTTTCTCGAGTTAAAAGACCAATCATTTGAACCTGTCCCAAATCCACTTGTACAACTTTTGCTCCTTGACTCACATCTTGACTAAAAGTGGTCATCAAATCTTGAATAGCAGAATAAAAAGTTTTTAAAAGAGGAACTTTCTTAATCTGTTTTTCAATCAACGAATAAACTCGAGCGATAGGCCAAGCGGTTAAAAAAATTCCAACTGCAAAAATAAAAACACAACCAAAAGCGACTGTAATCCCAGGGATTTCTCTGAGTTCAGGCTTCATCCAAAAGATGAAAGGTTTTAATCCTTTTTCAACAAGTTCAAAAAACCACAACACTCCATAAATAGATAAAGTGAGTGGTAAAATAGCAAAAAGTCCTCTTAAAAAAATTCGAGTTATTAACTGAGTCATTGCATCTCCGATTCCCGAGCCAATATATCTAGAAATAAGACAAATAACCATTTGAAATCACTTTCTGTTTTGTTTGTCTTTTTTTTTTGAGAAAACCTCTTGCCAAAAAAGAAACATCGCAGCATTTAAGGCCCCAACAACAAATGAAGTGGGGACTTTATGAATTATTTATTACTTTACGGGCTAGTAAGCTGGCTGCCGTCATTTCAAAGTGGCGTATATTCTTTAGAAGAAATGGAAGCATGGATTCAAGAAGTGAATCATATTGATCCGTATGATGCTGCCATTATTGCTGCGCAAGAAACAGGAATTGATACAATGATTGTCGATGAAAGAGGTCGCCCTATCGGTATTGATTGGTTACTGACTACTTCAAGAATTGGAAGTAACCTCAAAGACCTCAGGAAAGATAGTCGATTCTCTCCAAAAGGGAAAGCTATTCACAATTTAGATCAAAAAGATGCAATTGAAAAAGCGCATCGTCGCTATACAAGAAAGGGCTGGATTTCTCCTAAAACCTGCTCTTTTCATAGAGATCCAAGAGATTGGTCAACCCGAGGTCCATACGAACTCAAAGCAGGTTATGTAAACTCTTTCTTCAAAAGTATCAATGACGGATGTTTTAATCCTGATTGGTATGATGTTCCTCTTTTCAACGCATATGCATCGAGTTTTCATGCAATTCGAGCGTGTAAAAATAGAGGAAAACAAAAATGTACTTGGCAAGAAATGCGCTGCGCTTGGGCTGGTGGAAAAAAATGTAAAACAGAAAAAGGACGCCATAAAGTATGGAGAAAATTTCGTTATTTCATGAAAAAAGTGAAGAAAATACAAAAAGAAAGAGGCTATCAATCCTTTGATATTGATGGAAACTATTATGATAGAGATGGAAATCTAATCATTTTAGAAGAAAATTAAAACCAGTTGTAACTCGGGGACAAAAGGGAGTGTAGGACTCAGAATCCTCACTCCCTTTTTTATTGCCAAACTTTATCTCTTCCCCTAGTTTGACTTCATCATGAAAAAACAAACGCTTTTTACTCTTGTTCTTCTTTCAAGTCAGTTGGGTTATGCTGCAGAATGTCTTTACTCTATTGATTCAAAAAAATCTCAAATCGGTTGGAAAGCTTTTAAATACAGTGAAGCACTCAAAGCGGGAGTTCCCGGGTCTTTCAAAAAAGTTGCTTATAAAGAAACTTACAAACCAAATTTAGAAAAAGCCTTACAAGCCACCCCGGTCGAAATTGACCTTCAAACGGTAGATACGAAAAACCCAGGAAGAGATCAAACTCTCACCAAAAGTTTTTTCACTCTGATCTTAGGGAAAAAAATAAAAGCCCGTTTTTTAAAAATGAAAGCTTCCAAAGCACTTGTTGCAATTCAACTGAACAAAAAAACAAAAACAGTTGAGATGAAAGTAAAAAAACACTCAGAAAACCACTGGAGTCTCGAAGGAAGCATCGATTTATTAGCTGATTTCGGGTTAAAAAAACAATTTGAATCCCTTCATCAAGCTTGCAAAGGTCTACACACGGGTTCTGATGGAATTTCTAAAACATGGACAGACGTAGAACTTCATGCCGAAGTTTATTTTAAGAAAAAGTGTTCTTAACAAAATAGACTAAAAAACAGGAATTCCAAAAACTGAACAAATTCCCCAAACAAGAACTGCTGTGTATAACGGGATCGTAAGGTTATCATCAATCCGCAGAGGAATCAGTTCCAGTGCTGCTCCCAACACTCCAATAATTGAAGCCGCTCCAATAGACAGACCTGTTGAAGCTCCAATAAACGAATGAAAAATAAAGAAGCTCACTAAAAATGTTCCTGTAAAAAAGCCAAATGACCCTTCTAAGCTTTTCCCACCCATTATTTTTGTTTTCCCAAATCGAATCCCTACAATCGCAGCGAGTGGATCTGCCATCGCCAATGTATAAATCGCAATAATTGCGGGAATTTTAGGAAAAGTAATAATGGTTAACAAAATACCCATAGCATAAGGAACTGATGAGGATTCTTCTAACTGCTCTTCAGCCCTTAGAAAAAGTTTATTCACAATTTTTAATTGTCCCGCAAATTCAGGATAGTTAATTCTCACTCTTTCAATAATATAAAGTGTACTTGCAATCGCCCCTAAAGTGGTAATCACTCCCTGTCTTTCCAATAAAAACAGATAGACAGTCGCTATAATGGTTCCGGTAGAAACATGAAATAGTCTTCGAGAAAGCTGTAAATCATTCCTCGAAGCCGTAGGAGCTCCCTCATAGGCAGCGTCTTCAGTTTTTTTCACCTGTTCTTCCAAAGACAACTCAGAATTTTCCTTGTCTGGATTTATGGTCAAAGGAATCACTCCATCTTTTGGGGTCGTATTCATCTCCATCATCTGCCTCTCTTATCGGAATGATTGCTTAGGAGTCTAAAGATCTTTATTTAAATAAAACCGTCAATAAACTAAAGCTATCCCATAGAAACTACAAGAGATCAAATACAAGACTTAAAAAGTCGACTTAATCACAAGATCACTAAAAAACTGAGGACACTCTAATTCCGATAAGCTTCTCTTAAAATCCTCTCCCAAAGATCGAAATTGTGCTCCTCTTATTCTTTGACGCCCTCGGAATTGAGGAGAATTGATCTGAATTCGACTTAGCGCAGAAACAACAAAAAACGGAAGAATAACAGCCGTTTGCACAACTACCTCTAAAGAAAGACCTGAACTCACTACCACCGCTAAAAAAAGAAGAGTATCACGTGTCTTCACATCAAAAATCCGATCTCGAATCCGCATCATGCTCTCAATTTGCTCCTCCGAAAAATCCGCTCCTTCAGGCAATGGATCCACCTGGCCTATGATTGCGATTTTTCTAAATTCTTGAAGCCTTCTTACATCATTTGATATTTTAAAAAGATGAAGATGAAGAGCCACTAACTTCTCTCCAGTCTCGTTATTTTTTCTATAAATTCCATCTTTTACAAGAACCTCTATTCGACCAATTGTATCAATAAAATCTTTTGCTGCTTGAGAAACGGTAAGTCCCTCTAATTCTTCATCTTCAAGTATTGTGTTCTGATATTCTCTCAGAAAAAGACTTCGTCCTTCCTTATTCCAATAACGAAGCCAATGAGATACCCCAGGAACCTCGCTTTGAGTTTCCCAATGTTCTTGAATCTGGTTAGCAAGCTGTTGGGCCGTTTGATCTTCTGCATAACTATTTGAAATAAAAGATAAAAACACAAGTAAAGGGATTATAATATTCTTCATATGCGAACACTAACTTAAATGACTCAGTTAATCAAACCATAGTAGTCCGACATTTCAAAAAAAGAACATTCCCTTATCTAAATAGGATCAAAAACTTTTCATAAAATCAGACTAAAAAAATCTGTTTCTTAATATTTAGTTTTTTAAATCTACTTTTCGCTCGTTAAACAACAAGTTAGCACAAAAGCTACAACTCATTTTATTCATAGGAAGAATTTTCCTACATATTTTAAAAAATTCACCGATACGTTTCTGAAGATACAAAAGTAAAACAACTTCGATTACTCAAAGGGAGAATTCATCTATGTCTACAGTTGAAAAACTTTACAAAGACGATTTAGACACTACAAATCAAGACGACCAAAAAGGTATCATCGACGCACTCAATCGAGTCCAAGCCGTAATCGAATTTAATCTGGATGGCACAATCCTCACTGCAAATGACAATTTTTTAGGAGCACTTGAATATTCTCTAGATGAAATCAAAGGAAAACATCATCGAATGTTTTGTGAAGATAGCTATACCTCTTCTCCTGAATACAAAACCTTTTGGGAAAAACTGGCTCAAGGAGAATTCAGTGCCGGAGAATACAAACGAATTACCAAAAACGGAAATGAAATTTGGATTAATGCTTCTTATAACCCTGTCTTTGATTCCGAAGGAAAGCCTTATAAAGTCGTAAAATTTGCAACTGATGTCACTCAAGAAAAACTTAGAAATGCTGAATTTGAAGGTAAAATGAATGCCATCAGTAAAGCACAAGCGGTTATTGAATTTACACCAGACGGAACTATCCTGAATGCAAATGATAATTTTTTAACAACACTAGAATACGCTCTTGATGATATTAAAGGAAAGCATCATCGAATGTTTTGTGAAGACAGTTATACCTCTTCTCCTGAATACAAAACCTTTTGGGAGAAACTCGCTCGAGGAGAATTTGACTCCGGAAGATATAAACGATTTGGAAATAATGGTAAAACTGTATGGATTCAGGCAACCTATAATCCAATATTGGACCTAAATGGAAATGTCTACAAAGTCGTAAAATTTGCAACGGATATTACTTCTCAGGTTAAACTTGAAGAAGAAGTTACAAAAATTGCTGTTGAATTTTCAGAGAGATCTAAGCAGATCTATGATCAAGCAAATACAGTTTCAGAGGGAGCTCAAGCTCTAGGAGCAACAACAGAAGAAATGAATGCTTCAGTTGAAGAGCTCAGTGCTTCTATTGATTCGATTGCAACAAACAGTAAAGATGCAAATGAAATCGCAAAAAAGACTCAAACAGAAGCGGACCTAGGATCACAGGCGATTGAAAAATCAATCGAAGCAATGGAGCTCATCAATCGATCCTCAGAAGAAATTAGTGAAATAGTAAAAGTCATTAGTGAAATCGCAGGTCAAACAAATCTACTTGCATTTAACGCCGCAATTGAAGCAGCCAGAGCTGGAGAACACGGGCTGGGATTCTCTGTAGTTGCAGATGAAGTCCGAAAACTTGCTGAACGATCATCACAAGCAACAAAAGAAATCACAAAACTAATTAATGAGTCTGTTAAACGTGTCGTGCAAGGTGGAGAAGTTTCTAAAGAAGCAGCTGATGCGTTTAAAAAAATTGTAGAAGGAGTTCAAAAAACAACTCAATCTATTTCAGAAATTACAGTGGCTGCACAAGAGCAACAAACTGCAGCTAAAGACGTAAGTGTTGCAATTCAACAGGTCGTTGATTCCACTGAAAGTTCTGCAATTGCATCCCAAAGTATTGCAACGTCTACAGGAGAGCTTTCAGAAGGCTCTGAACGACTAAAAGCTGAAGTCGAAAAATTTGCTTCATAAGGAAGGCAAAATGAACAACTCTGAAATATTAAATGACTCATGCTTTGAGAAATATATCGAATATGTTCATAAACTCACTGGCATCACTATTCAAAAAAATCGCAAACAAATGCTGATTGGAAGAATCGGGAGACGAATGCATGAACTAAAAATAGATAAATATGAGTCTTATTTAGATTACATCAAAGAGAATAAAGAAGAAGAACAACTTTTCATCAATAGAGTCACGACTAATGAAACGTACTTTTATCGAACCCCACGAATTTGGGATTTTATTACTCAAGACTTTTTAGATCAGTGGTATGCTCTTCATAAAAATAGATCGCTTACCATCTGGTCTGCAGCCTCTTCTACCGGAGAAGAAGCACATACCATGGGAGTTATTTGCGAAGACTTTAGAAGTAAAAACTTGGGTTTTAATTACAGAATTTTAGGAACAGACATATCAACTCGAGTTCTCGATATTGCAACAAAAGGAGTCTACAACGGAAGAGCAATAGAACGTTTTAGAAATACAAAAAAAGAACTTTTTGAAAGGTATATGAAGGGTGATGATGAATTAGGATACCAAGTCCTTCCTCAAATAAAATCAAAAATAGAATTTAAGCCTCACAATCTTTTTGAGGTAAACAAAAATGAAACCTATGATTTAATCTTCTTAAGAAATGTTCTCATTTATTTTACTGAAGAAGATCAAGAAAAAGTAATTCATAACATGCACAAAGCCTTAAACCCAGATGGATACCTCATCATAGGAGAGTCAGAGTCCTTACATCGGATCAATACTCCTTTTGAGTCAGTATCCCCTCTGATCTACCAAGACAAAGCATCTAAGAAGGCGGCAGCGTGAACTCAAAAGAAATTAACGTTCACATTGGAGAAGTAAAAATCGGAAAACAAAATGATATGCTCCATTCGATTCTAGGCTCTTGCGTAGGCATTGCTTTTTTATATCCAGAAAAAAAAATCTATGGACTTGCACATTGCCTGCTTTCAAAATCACCAGAAAAACAACATTCGATGGGTGCAAAATATGTCGATCAAGCAGTTCAATCTTTATTAATTTTGATGCACCTAAGACCTGAAGACTATCCTAAAATAGATGCGATTTTAGCGGGCGGTGGAAACATGACTATGCCTGAAGACACTGATCCAGAAAAACTAGTAGGTTATCACAATGCCAAAACGGCTCTTGAGGAACTAGAGAAAAAAAAGATAAAAATCGTTCGCCAAGACCTCGGAGGAATGATCGGAAGAAGAATAAGCATCGATTGTGAAACAGGTGAATATCAAATAAAAAAAATACCTAGAAACATTGAAAGCTAAGTTATGGAAAATCAAACACAAGAACTGAAAAACTTTGAGAGAAACATCTTTGGTTCCTTTAGTATCGGGGAGAACAATTACGCAATTTCTGTAAAATCAATACAGGAAGTAGTAAACGAACCTCAAGAATACACCCCCATGCCCCTTTCTCCTTCTTATTTACTGGGACTCTTTAATCTCAGAGGATCTATTATCCCAGTTATTGATTTAAAAAAAATATTCGAACTAAATCATTCTGAAGAGAATGTCAGTGAAAAAAAGATCGCGATCATTGAACATGGAAAACAACGTGTAGGGATTCTTTTTGATAAAACAGGTGAAGTTTTTAATGGAAATGATTACGAAAAAAGTGACTTTAACACCAAAGGAGAAAACATTAAAGAACAAGTTGTTCAAGGAGTATTCAAAATGGATGATGGAAAAAAAATCATCCAAATTATAGACCCTATAGAAGTACTTAATCTCGACAAGGTTCCCTACTCTACAGATCACGATTTTCAAGAAGAATCAAAAAAACAAAAAGGAAAAAGAGCTCAATGCATTTCTTTTACTGTGGGTGATTCTCGATGTTCGTTAAATATAGAAGCAATACAAGAAATTATTAAAATTGATAAAATAGAAAACACGGCACTATCAAGCAATCTTTGCTTAGGTGCGATTGACATCAGAGGAAACACCATTCCCGTTGTTGATTTCTCTTGCCTTCTTGGTTATGGAAAAAACAATGAAATTGACCTTACTCAAGATAAAAACAACAAAGTCATCGTGATGAAAATTGACCGGAACTTTTTTGGACTATTGGTAAGCTCCGTAGAAAGTATCATTTCTTACTACGAAGAAGACATTATGAAGTTTCCAGTTTTAAGTGAAAAAAAGAAAAATATGTTTGAAGGATGCATTCGATCTCAAAGCAATCAAGAAACCATCTTATTAGACCACAAACAAATTTTATCAAATCAAGAAGTCGAAACAATTACTCGAGGTCACAGCAATCTCTATAAAGAAAAATCTGACGTTTTAAAAGAAGAAGATAAAAAATCAATTAATTTGAAAACATACATTACATTTTCTATACAAGATCATTATGCTTTACAAATTGATGAAGTAAAGGAAGTCATTAATCTTCCAGAAAAATTTTTAAACCCACCTAATCTTTCTAAACATTTCAAAGGAATGATTAATCTAAGAGGTGATCTTGTTGCGGTCATTGATCCAAGAGTTTTGTATGAAATGAAAGAAAATACTTCTCCCATAGAAAGTAAAGTAATGATATTCAGTTTAAACCAAATAAAATTTGGTTTAATGGTCGATTCGGTAGATTCTATTTTGACATTTGATGATAATAAAAAAATAAATATTCCTTCAATTATTTATCAAGGGAAAGCTGGATCTCTTTCAGAAGATGTCAAAGAAGCCGTCGAATTTAAATTAGATGACAGCGAAGCAAAGAAAACACTAATGATATTGAACCTTATATCTGTTGCTTCAAGAGCCCACTTAAACAACATCGAACAAGGAGCCGCCTAAATCTTAACTGTCTCCCAACTTCCGGACTTCCAAATCCAACTAAATCCAAACATTTGAATCATCCGGTAAACAGCTTGAGCAGTCCACACTCCAACTAAACCTCCCCCCAGATACGGTCCCACAAAATATGCGAGAGGTAAAAAGAGAATCCACTGCAATACAATCGAAGTTTTCATTACTTTTGCAGATTCTCCGGCCCCTAAAAGAGAATTCATATAAACCATCGCCAGTAAGTCCATCCAAATCGTAATTCCTGCAATCTGCATAGGCACTTTAGCCACCTCAAGAGTCTCTGTATCTTTTAAAAAGAAATGAAGAATCCATTCGGGCACAAAAACTAATAATGCTCCCAAAAAAATAAGAAGTGGAAGTCCTGTTAAAATGACTTCTCCTGGCCATTTCTTTGCCTGCTCAATCTCTCTTTCTCCAATCGCCTGACTGACCAAAGTAGTCGATGCTATTCCCATCGCCATTGATGGAAGAATCGCAATTAACATTACATTAAGGAGAACATTTGCAGCCGCAAGTTCGATCGTACCAATTTTCCCAATAATCCAATAAAGAGTTGTATAGCCAGAACTGAAAAAAAACTGTTGAATGCCCATGGGAATACATAGTTTCAATAAGGTCTTAAAGTCATCTCTATTCGGAACTCCTTTTAAAAAGCCATGTTTTTTTTCTTGAGAAAAGGCTGTAGAAAAATAGATCAGAGTTCCAAGCATCTGTGCAAATACGGTCGCAATTCCAGCTCCTTGAGTTCCCATAGGTTCAAAACCAAAGTGACCAAAAATCAATACATAATTCAAAGCAACATTTGAAAGATGCATCACAATCAAAGTTCGCATATAAACTTTTGAAAGATCCATGGCATTCCAATATCCTCTAAAGGACATATTCATCGCAATAAAAGGAATTCCAAACATACGAACACTTAAATAAGGAACTCCTTGCTTTTGAACTGCTGGATCTGAATTCAATAATTGAAAAAGCTCTTCGACATGAGGAGATAAAAGAAACGATAAAAAAAGCCCAAGAAAAAGAGCAACAATGAGAGCGCCATTTAAATAGATCGCACTCTCAAAGGATCTTCCTTCTCCTCTCCTTCGAGCAGCCATGGTCTGAACACCCGAAGACAAACCTAGCAAAATAGATTGACTCATGAATGTTGCAAAAGCTCCCAATCCAACAGCTGCAAGCGCTGGACTACCAAGAGAGCCAACCATAGCTGTATCAATCAGATTGAGAATATTCTGAGAAAACATCCCCCCAACAATAGGAAGGGCTAGTCCCAATATTCTTTTTCTTCGATCTGATACAGAAAAGATCACATTGATCCAATTTTACTTTGAGCCAAAATAGCTCCGATGATCGGAAGAACTAACACAACCCACCAAAGAATGGGGTGAGCCTGAGCTTTTTTATAAATCATTGCGATGAATCCACCTAGGAGAAGCCATAGAGCCATCTTTAACCACACCCAAAGTGGCCATGGCCAATGAATTTCAATTCTAGCCAAAAGACCAAAGCCCCCGAAAAGCGCAATGACTAGACCCATTCCATGAGTCATTCCAATCCATTTTCTTCCTGGGTGTCTTCCTTCTTTCTCAGAAAGAGCAGCCATTACCGCTCCCCCTAAGGCCATCACGACCATAAATACCCCAGTTAAATGAATTACTTTGTAAACAGAATAAGAAAGCATATTCGTCCTCACTTTTTTGAAGAATGATTTATCACAATCTGATCAAAATCACTTCTCTTTTTTCTTGCCTTCAATTACCGCTTTAAGAAGCTGATCTTGATATCGAACAGCTCTTCGCTTCCAGCTTCTTGCGCGAACCCGAAGACGATGCGCTTTTTTAATCCATTTTTTTCTTAATAAATCGTCTAATGGTGGTTCATTTAAAAATTTTCGTTTATCAAAATCATTCATTAAAATTGCGAACGCGATTGTATGGTTTCTTTGATCCGTAAGGTATCCAGAAATTCCAGACACATAGTCTAAGGATCCTGTTTTAGCCCAAACACGCCCCAAAAAGGAAGGCTCTCGAAGTCGTTTCTCCATCCATCCACTCCACCCAGAACTAGACAACAACGAAGAAAAGTATCTCCCTTCATACTTTTTACTTTTAAAGCGAGTGAGCGCATCAACAAGAAAATCTGCACTGACTCGGGTTTGAGGATGAAGTCCAGAACCGTTCTTCAATACGACTCGCTTACTTCCTTTTACTTTTAAATTTTTCCACCACTGCTCCATCACCGCTGCTGCATCATTTGTCGTTCGAATTTTCTTTTTTTCTACAGAATTCAAAAGCAATAATTCAGCAATCAAATTATTACTGTACTCAAAAGCATCAATAACCCAGTTCAAAAGAGGAGCGCTTTGAACTTCTGAAACTAACTTTACAGAACCATCCCATTTTCCCATTTGAGGTAAAGGAACTTCAATTCCTGCTTTTATTGCTAGATCTCTAAAAACTTCAGCAGTAAACCGACTTGCATGTTTTACTGGAACTTCTGTCACTCGTGAATATCTTTGTTTCTTTGAAACCTCCCACTCATCTTTTCCTTGATTCCACACATAGTTCACATGAATACCTTTAGAAAAGCGATCCGAAACACGGTTCACTTGAAAAGACGGAAGTTCAGGAAGAAAAGTAAATTTTCCTTTTCCTTTGTTCAAAATACGAACTCGATTGAACTGAAAAGATAATGCACTTACACCGGGATTATAGGTTTGATCGGACCTAAAATAATGTGCAATTTCCGGAACTGAAATTTGAATCGAATCATCATAAAAAAAAGAACCTGATATTTTTTTTATATTCTGATGCTTTAAATCTAAAACCATATTCTGAAGGTGAGAAATAAAAAGACTAGGGTCACCTTCACCTTTTAAAAACAAATCCCCTTTTAAAAGACCCTCTTTACTCTCTCCGCGAATTCCAAGTTGAGTTTTCACTCGAAAATCTGCGCCTTTTTGTTCAAGAGCAAAAAGAGCCGTTGGAATTTTTGCAACAGATCCGGGTGTAAAAAGTTGGTCATTTTTTTCAGAAAAGAGCACCTTTTCTGCATCCAAATCATAAAACAGATAGGAAACCTCAGATTCTTTATCTTTCCAATTCGGAAATTGAGCATAAACGAGAGAAACCGTGGTTAAAATTAAGAATAAAATCATACTCTTAAAGTTTGTCTTCCTCTATTCAGAATGTAAAGCATTTGAATAAAAAGTCTGATAAACACTCTTGATGTCACAACTTTTAGATCTCCATGAGCTCATTCAAGAAGAAGCTCCTCGTCCCTTATGGTCTCGAGGACTAGAGATGGCAAGAAATCAGCAGGTAAGTCTCGATCAAAAGACCGACGATGAATGGACTCTACGGGTCAAAATCCCAGGTGCAGTGGTCTCTCCTCGAGTGCAACTTTGGCCAAAAGATGAAGATTGGTTTTGTGATTGCAAAGAAAAAACAGATCCTTGTGCTCATGTCGTTGCGTCAGTCATTGCTGCTCACCGAAACTGGATTAAAGAAGACTCCGACCCTGGATCTGGAAGCCATCTCGAATACCACTTTGAAACAAAACTGAATGAAATCCATTGGTCTAGAAAAATCCAATTTCAATCAAAAAAAACGATTTTGAATTGCTCTATTGTTCAGCTCACAAGTGGACATCAAAACGATTATGGTTCAATCCCTACCCCTGCAATCACACAAGACGACTATAAAATCGACTATTTACTCAAAGATCTCATTAGAAAACCTATTCCCGTAACTACATTTCAAAAAACACTTCCTTATCTCAGAGGAAAAAATGTTTTTCTTAATAATGAAAAAATAGAAATTCAAGAAAATCCGATTAAACTTGAGCTTGTTATTAAAAAAAATACTCAAGGAATCATACTCAAACCTAAACAACAACTTTCAAAGAGTTCTATTTTAATAGGTGGGATTCTTGATCAAGGAAAACTAAGTCCCCTCACTCCTCTAGATTTAAGCTCCTATGAAAAAAATTTATTCACTCATGACGAAACACTCATTCCCAATGAACAACTTCCTCTTTTCTTCTCTGAGTATTTAAATAGCTTAAAAAAAAGATTTAACCTCACCGATGACCAAGGGGTTCTCCCCTCTTTCCTTTCTATCCCTCCTGAAATAAATCTCAAGCTTGAAACTCTGGAAGAAACAATGGAACTAGTTGTTACTCCAGAAATCATTTACGGATCTCCACCAATTGCCTATATTGAAAAAGGGAAGCTCCTTTCGATTAATTTAAATAAAATTCCTATTCGGGATCTCTTAAAAGAACGATCTCTTGCTCAAAAGGTAAAAGAAGAACTTCATCTTCAACTTGGACAAAGCACACGCTTTCAAGGAAGAGATGCAATTGATTTTAAGAAAAAAATTAAAAATTGGAAAACAACAGGTGAAACTCAAAAATCATTTGAAATTGATGGCCCTCTTTTTATCTCTTCAGAAACAAATCTTTTTTCTGACGGAAACTTTGATTTTTCAGTCAAATTTCATACTCGATCAGGTAAATCTGCGTCCATCGATTCTATCGTAACTGCATGGGAAGAAAGACATTCATATGTTCCTTTAAATGAAAAAGGTTTTGGGACACTCGAAAATGAATGGATTGAAGAATGGGGACCTATTCTTAAAAAAATTAAACAACTGAAAGAGGAAAATAAAAAAATTCCTCTTCCTTTGGCTGCACAAATCCTTTCTCTAAAAAAAGAGTCCTTTGAAGAAAAATTAGATCAAATTAAAGACTCAAAAAACGTGAATCTACCTCACATCAATGCTCAACTTCGCCCTTATCAGCACGAAGGAGCCCTTTGGCTTCATCGTCTCAAATCCTGGAACCTTGGAGCTCTTCTTGCTGACGATATGGGTTTAGGAAAAACACTTCAGGTCATCACTACTTTAGAACCCAAAAGCTTAATTGTTGTTCCCACTAGTCTTTTAGGAACGTGGGAGGATCAACTAAAAAAATTTAGACCTTCGCTTTCAACCCATATTTATCATGGAAATAATCGAACTTTTGATTTAACAAAAGACGTCATCCTGACTACTTATGGATTATTAAGACGGGAAATAGACTTAATTCGTGAAACCCAGTGGAAAATAGTCGTATTAGACGAGTCACAAGCAATAAAAAACCCAGAAAGTCAAATTGCTCAATGTGCACATCAAATTCATGCAGACTTTAAAATCGCTATGAGTGGAACTCCGATTGAGAATAAACTTCAGGACTTATGGAGTCAGTTTGAATTTCTAAATCCAGGAATTTTTGGAACTAAAAACGATTTTGAAGAAAATTTTGTAAATCCTATTTCACAAAATTCATCGATTCATCTCAAGCAACTTCAAAAATTGATTCAACCCTTTCTCCTCAGAAGAACGAAAAAAGAAGTTGCCAAAGAACTTCCTCCAAAAATTGAACAAACTCATTTATTAGAGTTGAGTGATTATGAAAAACAAGGATACGATGCTTTATTTGAATCTTCCAAAACTGAAATTTTAAATGCGATTGAAGAAAAGAAACCTCTTTTTTCAATCCTAGAGAAACTTCTTAGACTTCGACAAATCTGTTGTCACCCCGGACTTATTGATCCAAATTATGTAGGTTCTTCATCAAAAGTAGATCACCTTATAGAACAAGCTGAAATCGCATATTATCAACGAAGCTCAATTTTAATATTTTCTCAATGGACTTCTTTTTTAGATCAAATACAAAAATCATTTAAAGAAAAAAATATTGAATGTTTAAGGATTGATGGAACAACAAAAAATCGATCAGAAATTGTCGAAAAATTTCAAACTTTAGGTACTCCGCAAATACTGCTGATGTCTCTCAAGGCAGGAGGAGTTGGACTAACCTTAACTGCGGCTGATCATGTTTTTTTAATGGACCCATGGTGGAATCCAGCCGTGGAGCAACAAGCAATGGATCGAGCTCATCGAATTGGACAAGATAAAAAAGTTTTTGTTCATCGACTCATCGCAAAAGATTCAATCGAAGAAAAAATCCTACTTCTTCAAGAAGGAAAAAAACATCTATCAGAAGAGCTCATCTCGAAGAACACAAACGCTTCTGTTGGATTAGAGGACTTAAAAAAACTTTTTCTTTAACCACAACACTTTTTAAATTTTTTACCACTTCCACACGAACAAGGATCATTTCTTCCAATCTTTTCTTCAGTTCTACGAATCGGAGCGGTAACATTCACTTTTCCATCCATAAAAGACCAGTGGCCTTCTTTGTTTCTTTCGAAAGTCGCCGTTTCATGATGAGACTCTTCTTTGTCTCCCATTTTATAACGAGCAATAAACTCGACCGTTCCAACCGCATCGCCCTGCTGTCCTTGATCTGTTGAAAGAATCTCAAGGCCTTCCCACTGGGCTTGATTAGCCCATTCTTTTACCCCTTGCTCATCAAAGTCACCTCTGGATTTCGGATGCAGACTATCAAAAAGATATTTCAGTTCAGAATGCACATAAGCAGAATAACGAGAACGCATTAACTGCTCAGCTGTTTCTGCAATTTTCTTTCCCTGAATAATCGGCAAACAACAATTCTCATAAGAAGGCCCTAAACCACAGCTACATGCACTCATTTTAATCTCCTTGTTCTTTTTGAAATTTAAACCCAAGGACACTCTGTGTCCACTCAGAAGAAACAGTTTTTCCAATTCGATGATCTAAAAGATCAAATTCAGGTGGGTCCCAATTATTTTTAAGACAAACTTTCTCATAATAATATTTCCGAGAGACATTCAAAGGAAGAACTCCATGAAATGTTTCACCCCATAAAGGAAAACGACATAAATGCACAAGCAAGGCGACTGCTTGGTCACGATCAATTAAATTAACTGAGGCAAACGGTCTGGGAACGTTCTTTTTTCCACTCAAACTCTTTGCGGGTTGACGATCTCCTCCAAACAGCCCCCCTAGCCTTACGACCATTGAATCTTTGAAATTTTTTTTTCGTAAGCTCTTTTCAACTTCATAGAGTGCTTTTCCAGAGTCACTTTCTGGATGACAAGCACTGTGCTCATCAACAGCTCCGCAGTCTTCTCCCAATACTGAAGTTGAACTCACATAAATGAATCGTCGACTTTTGATCTTGCTTAGAACTTCTTTCAATTGACTTAACGGAAAACTAACTCCGTTTTTTGAAACCCGCGGAGGGACCATCATCACAAATAAATCGGAATCCCAAAGCTTTCGGTCTTCTCCTTGCCAATGAGGACTCAAAGTCCCCACACTAACATCAACACCAAGAGATTGAAGCTCTTCTTTTTTTTCTACTCGAGTCGTAGAGCCTCGAACAACAAATCCATGTTGAATCAAAGCCTGTGCCAGAGGAGTGCCAAGCCAGCCACACCCTATGATTGAGATCGTATGAGTTGATTGCATTTCTTGCATTATTGACAGGACTCTCAGAAGATACAACTATTTTTTCGCTTTGCGAAAAAATTAATCGAAACAAAAAACCTCTTTTTCTCCGTATATCTTCAATTTAAATCAAACAAAAAAAATTTTTAAACCAAACTGAATAAGTTTTCTTGTAGTTCTAATAAAAGAAGATACGGTTCATAAAAACCCTTTTCGATAGGAAACCATATGAATATTCGAAACTTAGTGAATCGACTCTCGGCTTTTTCTCTTATACTTTTTTCATTTTCTGCATCTGCGGGAAATGTATGGGAAGGATATGAGTATTTGATGAGCCTACCCAGAGAGTACAAAGACTTTGGCTCGGTCTGCGAAGAAATTGCAACTCAAGAAATCAAAGAAGACTATCCTTCTGACCGTTATGAAGTCACTGGAAATTTAGTCTATCAAAACTCTCAAAGAACAATTGGCGAACTTGACATCGTTGTCTTAAGAAAAGAAGACAAAGAAGCAGTTGTGATTGGTGAAGTGAAGTGTTGGAAAAAATTAAGCCAAGGAAGAAGTAAAGCGCTAAGACAACTAGAGCGTTTTAGAAACACGATTCTTTCAGGGCGTCCCATTCGTATTTTTCATGCTTTTGAGAAAAAACGACTATTTGAAACGGATCAATTCGATGAAGCGCCTCGCTACATCACCGTCTCTCAAAAAGGTGGCCGCTCAGAAGGATATGATCGTGAAATTCGCTTTTCTCATGAGGAAATGAGAAGACTTTATCGAGTCATTCGAGAATGTCGCGGCGGACATCGATGTCCAAAAAGCGAAAAAGACATATAAGCGCGTATTAAAATTAAATTTACCTCAAAGCTCCAAGATTTACTCTTGGGGCTTTTTTTTTGACCCACAAATAAGTTAGTTTAAAGAGATGAAAAAAAAGGTCATCATTATTGGTGGTGGATTCGCCGGTTTAGCTGCTGCACAGCGACTTTCAAATCAAAAAAATATCTCTGTTACTCTCATTGATCGAAGAAATCACCATCTTTTTCAACCCCTACTCTATCAAGTTGCAATGGCAGGACTTAACCCTTCAGATATCTCTGTTCCGTTACGAAAACTTTTTTCTCGATCAAAGAACATAACAACATTGATGGCGGAAATCGAAACAATAGACTTAGAACAAAACAAAATTCTCATGGACGAGCAATGGAAACCTTACGACTATCTCATCGTTGCTTGTGGATCTAAACATTTTTATTTTGGAAAAAATGAATGGGAGGAAGTAGCTCCAGGACTCAAAACAATCGAACAAGCAACTGAAATTCGAAGACGTGTCCTTCTTGCATTTGAACTTGCAGAAAAAGAAACTGATGAAGAACAAAAAAAAGCACTTCTCACTTTCGTAATTATTGGTGGAGGACCTACAGGTATCGAATTAGCTGGATCTATAGCAGAGATGACTAGATACACGCTTTACAAAGATTATAAAAAGATTGATTTAAAAAAAACAAGAGTTGTTCTCGTAGAAGCAGGTAATCGAATTTTAAAAGCATTTCCAGAAAAACTTTCCCAAAAAGCAAAAAAAGACCTCCAAAACCTCGGCGTTGAGATCATCTTAGGTACAAGAGCATCCAATCTCACTTCGAAAGGAATTCAAATCGGTGATCAAACATTAAAATCTTATACACTGATTTGGGCAGCGGGAGTGAAACCCGCAAAAATTACAGAGAAACTCAATTCTCCTCTCCTCCCTGACGGACGAGTAAAAGTAACTCAGCATCTCACTCTACCTAAGAATGATTCTGTTTTTGTTCTCGGAGATCAGGCTGCTTGTTTTAATAAAACACAAAACGACTACCTTCCAGGGCTAGCTCCTGTTGCGATTCAACAAGGAAAATATGCTGCAAGAACAATTTTAAACGACTTAAAAGGAAAAAACAGAAAACCTTTTTGCTATGTCGATAAAGGAATGATGGCAACCATTGGAAGATCTAAAGCAGTAGTACAGACAGGAAAACTCCAATTTACGGGTTTATTTGCATGGGTTACATGGGTAGTGGTTCATATTGCATACCTCGTCCGTTTTAAAAATCGAGTTTTTGTTATTCTTCAATGGGCATGGTCTTACTTCAAGTTTGGAAGTGGAGCGAGATTAATCGTCCATAAAACATGGAAATTTTATTCTGGAGAAAAAATTCCAATTTCAAAAAAAGACTAAATGTTCTCTACCCTCCAAAACCACTATCGTCAGTGTCTTGAATGTATGGATGAGAAATTTGCGCAAGTCTTTGAGAAGATTCTAAAGCCATTTGAATAAACATTCGTGTCAAAGGACGAACATCTTCACTATGTAACGCTTTCTGAACTTCCCAAAACTGAGCACAGATGAGCTCTGTTGGATCCCAACTCAGCGAAAGGTTTGAAATGGGCTCAGAGCGTTGAAGTGCTAGCTCAAAAACCTGATAAAGATTAGCTTTTCCCATCTCCTGTTTTCGGTGGCGAACAGCAACCAAACTCATCACACGAGTATCAATACCCGTTTCCTCTTTGGTTTCTCTCACCGCGGTTTCTTCAGGATGCTCCCCTTGCTCAACCATTCCTCCGGGTAAAATCCACGCTCCTTTTGCTTTTCCGTAGTTTAATTGAACTAAAAGAACATGATCTTCGTGAATCAGAATACCTCCTGCCCCTAAAGTCGCATGAGCAATGTTCTGACTATGCACGCTCCACACCTTTCATTTTTCTTTTACGAATTCCTATCATTGAAAAAATCAAAACCGCCAAAAGAAGAAAGACTGCCCAGCCATAGAGAAAAGATATCGTTTTCTTCGTTACCGCCAATAAAATAATTCCAACTAAGAAAAAAGTAGCGACCTCATTCCAAAGTCTTAACGTCTGAGAAGAAAGAGGAGCAACCCGGAGCGCCAGTCTCTTTCTTAGGTGACCACAATAAAAATGATAACTAAACAAGCCCACCAATAACCCCACCTTGACATGAAACCAAGGAAACATCCACGCTTGAACCATCATCATCAAAACCAAACCTGCAACAAGTGTAATGATCATTGAAGGAACGGTGATTCCATACCACAATCGTTTCTCCATCAACTCAAACTGCGGAACTAAAACGTCTGACTCATTTTTAGGTCGAGAGAACGCTTCGACATGGTAGATGTAAAGTCGCACAATATAAAAAAGACCTGCAAACCAACAAACAACTCCAATTAAATGAAGTGCTTTCCAGTAAATCACTTACTTTCCTCCCCTAAGTTTAAATTAGCCGGAACCGCAATTTGTATTTTTTTGGGTAACGGGAGTTTTAATTTTTTCATTATTTCAACAAATTCAGATTCGGAATTTTCTAACTTCAGTCTTGGATTATTTCTTTTTTGGTCACCAATAGTACTTGAAGTTCGTCCCTGATAATCGTGAGCAGGAAAAACAAGGGTCTCATCTGGAAGAGAAAAAATTTTTTCTCTCACACTATGAAACAAAGTGTGCGCGTTTCCCTCTTGAAAATCTGTTCTTCCACAGCCTTGAATTAATAATGCATCCCCAGTAAAAATACGATCATGGCTACAGTAACTGACACAGCCAGAAGTATGTCCTGGAGTCATTCGTACCTCGAGAGAAATTCCATCAAATTCTAATCTATCATTCTCTTCAAACAAGCGATCCGCTTGAGCAACCTGAGTAGCCACTCCTAAACCAACTTTTGCTCCTGTTTCTTTCTTTAAGCGTGATGCCGAAGTAATATGATCTGCATGGATGTGAGTCTCTAAAACCCATTGAAGTGACCATTGGTATTGATGTAAAAGAGCCAAATCACGATCAAAACACTCTAGAACTGGATCTATAATCACACAATTCCCTGTTTTTTCGTTTCCTAGTAAATACGTATACGTAGAGCTTTGCTCATCAAAAAGTTGTTTAAAAATCACACTTATTTCTATCGTGAAGTTGACATAGAGTCCAGAATTCCCATAGTTAGAGTCATGAAAACAAACTCTCAGTGGAAAAACTACCTTCCTGCAGCCGGATTTTTCTTTGTTGCATGGTTCTTTATGGCGTTCCCGGCTTTTGCGGCATTTTTACTTTCAGCTGCTTTTATCTTTATGGGTGTTGTATACGCTTCACTTGTTAAAAAAATTCATGATGCTCGTAAATATCAATCGCAGTACGACCACTTTCATCATGATGAACCGAATTTTAAAAATGTAACGATTCGAATGTTCAAACAAGGTGGACGTTGGACACATTTTGACTCCTAGCTTTTAAGAGACTTGAGTCATTTTTTTAGACACGTATCAAAAGTCTCTGTAAACTAAGAGACAGCATGAAAATTAAAACAAAAGACTATCTCCTTGCAGGAGATGTCCAAATTCCTCCAGGGGAGTACATGGTCAGTCTGCGCTCCGACATTCGTCAAATGACGCTCTCAGGAGGTGGAATGGACTATAAGATCCCTGCAGTCAAAAGACCGAGTAAAAAAATCAGAAAAACAACCGATATTCAATTCTATCCCTCCGGGGGACCAAACTTTAGTCTCCTCATTAAAACCCCAAAGAACGGAGAATGGATCTCCCAGCTCAAATTAAGTAATCGAGCCGACAAAAAAGACTGATTTTTGACAGTCAACTGAGAAAATTGTAAGAATAAGGTGAGCGGGGGCTCTATGAACTTGATAGAAAGGGTACAACAAAATATGCATGCACATCGGATTCACTATTTGGCCGTTATCGCAGTCCTTACCGTTTTAATTGGAAGTCGAATCATCCCTCACCTCTAACGAAGAAGACACTCCATAAGATCTTCTGGATCGTAAAAATAAGTATTAATCTCTTCAAGAACATGAAGGGCTTCTTGAGCAGTCTGACTGAGTTTTTTTCTTGTATGAGGCCCATAAGAGCTTGCTCTTTCTTGAATCCACTCCATCATGACCTCTCGATCTTTTGAAATTGGTTTTCTAGCAATTTTTGAGAGTTTTTTTGAAGCTTCTTCTAAACTTAAGGTCTCATGAGCCAATCCATCTGCAACCAATGATAACTGATATATTTCTTTTTCAACCGAATTTTTTAAAAGGTCCTGATTCTTCTTCAGTAAGCGGTAATGATTTTCTTTTACCTCTTTGATTTTATTTCTTTCTAATAATTTTTGATTATTTCTATAACGAGCTTTTGTCTTTTTTTCTTCTTCAAGAAGTTTAGGAATTTCTACTCTTTTGATCTCATCTTCTTCTAATAAACGAGGAGTCGAATCATCTGGGTAATCTGTATATCCATTTTCATCTTTAACTCGAATAACATTTCTTCGATGTTTATCTAAGTGTCCTACATGACCTTGTCCATCATACAAAAAACCTGTTTCAGCCATCATTCGAGTATTCTCAGGAAAAAGTTCATTCATCAAAGCCTCATTTAATTGATTTGAACTAGTACACTGTACACAAATTTTTCCGTCGCGCTTTAAAGCACTCCATTTCGCATACTTACCTTTTGCCTTAAAGTCCTTACCCCCTACCTGTTGTTTTGTATAAATAGCGTGTTTAAAAAAACTTTTTCGAATGTCCTCTCTTGATACTGTTTTTTTATTCTCTGTGAGTTTATCTAAATCATCAGCCCACTCAATAAAACCGCCTTGTCTGAGTTCTTTGGTTTCTTCTTTTAACTTTTCAGAAGAAATTTGAGAGATTGAAGGCGGAACAGACTTAGGCTTACCTTCTTTTTTAATAAAGTCTGCTTCTATCCAAAGATCCTTGTACGATCGAGAAGAGTCTTTGAAACGAACTAACACTCCTTCTGTTGTCTTCATTTCAAAAATCTCATATTGATCTGGAGATAAAATTTGACTCCCTTTACGAATAGAGAGGTTTTGTAATCGACCTTCTGGAGGTGTGAGTATTGAAATCAAATCACCATGAATCTCCATGGGTACAACAGATTTCACTTGAGTCACTTTCTGAGAAGGATTCTTTGCCGGAAAAGAATCTACTTTTTGAGTTAATAAGAGATCCTGCTCGGTTCGTTCTACATAAAACCCTTTTTCTCCATTTTCTATTTTATAATAATTAACTTTATTTTCTTCATCAAAATCAGTTCGATGAAGAACTGCATCCGAATCAGAGTGAGTTTGGTAGTAATGATTCCGGTTTTCTTTTTGAAAAGAGTATCGTGATAACTTGCTATCCAATTCAAATCTTTTCTCTACCACATCAAAAATATCAGGTTTCCCAAGTTTTTTTGCAATATCAGAGCGTCTTTTCCAATACTCTTCTCCTTGATTACTATAAAAACGATAAAAACCGGTGATATCAAAAGAATCGATACATCCTGCCCTTAGACAGTAACCTCTTAATATTTGAGTTTCAACGATTTCAGAGATTTGTTTAAAATTTGGGACTTTTTTGTAATCTAAAAACCCATGATAGGAAAGAATATCAGAAATTAAGTGATAAACAGTTTCACTATCCTTTTTAGGTATTTTGGAAACAAGCTTATAAAGACTTGGAAATTCATCAAATCTTTTTAAAGATTGAATTGATTTTCTAACTTGAACCATATCCACGCCTTTATAGAAGAGTTGCTTTTCATAACGATTATAAAGAGCAAGGAACATTTTTTTTCTTTGCTCTAAAAGCCGTTGATAATTTTTTTGTTTGTATTCAATCCACAATTTTTGTGGATCAAATTTATTTTTTTTTGTAGATCTTGTCTGCATCACCTCAATCTTAAGCATCTGATCATTAAGGCGCTTTGAATCAGCATAAGACAGTTGATCATCGGAAAGACTGGAATCAAAACCAAGATCACTCATTGCTTGATTTCTAATTTCATGAGGACTAAGTTTTCTTGGACGTTCAAATGCTCTTTTCGCTTCTTCAAAATCCAAGTAGATTGTTTGTGCTAAATCAGGGTCAAACCCCATTTCTTTCATCTTCTTTTTTGCAACTTCGTAAGAGACTTTGGCTTGGGCTTCAATTTCATTTCTTTGATTGACTAGTTTTTTAACAAAAGAAGGATGATTCAAAAGCTCTTTTTTCACCTCCTTTGGAAAATAAGAAAAAATCCTACCCTGAGCTAAAAGCTCAGAAGAGTCTGAATATTGAGGAGGAACCGCAAAGAGATAGTCCCACAGAATTTTTGCATCTTCTGATAAATCAGAAGGGGGCTCTTCTGCCCATGTAAAAAAATGAATAAATCCGATAAGGATTAGAAAATTCCGTAAGAAAATCACACTTTCTTTTCGGAATTTTTAGTGATTTTCAAAAGTAAATGAAAAACTAGAAAATTAAAACCAAAGTCATCTTTTTGACGCTTTAGTTATTTATATCTTTAAGGGCCTCATTAATAATTTCTGTAATTTGATCAAAATCAAATGGCTTCTCAACCAAATCTAAAGCTCCTAAAGAAGTCACCTGTTCCCGGTCATAATCGCTAAATCCAGACATAATAAGAACAGGAGGTTTCCTTGGATCTTTTTGCTTAATGGCCTTTAGCAGTTCTACCCCATCCATTTCAGGCATTCGGATATCACTTAAAACCACATCAACGGTCTCAGATTTCATTAATTCAAGAGCATCCACGCCATTTTCAGCTTGGACAATCTTAAACCCCCGAATCTCAAACGAATCCGCAAGAGATTCTCTTAGGTCTTCTACATCATCTACAATTAAAATTGTTTTTGTATCAGTCATATTTACTCTTCAGATTCTAATGGGAACGAAAGAATAAATCGAGTATTTTTAGATTCAAAATCTAATCTTAGTTTGCCCCCATTTGCCTCGACTAAGCTTTTAGATAAACTCAATCCCAAACCAGTACCTGACCCAACTGGTTTAGTTGTAAAAAAGGGCTCAAAAAGTTTACCCTGAATCTCACTTGAAATCCCAGGACCTGAATCCATAACCGCAAGAACGATCTCCTCTTTCTCTTTTAAAAGGGAGACTGATACCCATGAACGGCTTTCATTTACAACTGCATCAAAAGAATTACTTAAAAGGTTAGACAAGACCTGCGCAATCTGTTGAATATTACACTCTACAAAAAACGCTCCTTCGGGAATCTCTAGTCGCAACTCTATCTGATTCTCTTTAAAACGCTCTTGGTTTTCTTGAACCACAGATTTCGCAATTTCTTTTAAGTCTTCTCTCTTTTTATCTTTTATGGATTCTTTTCTTCCGAACGTTCGAAGTGCTTTAATCAACTCTGACATATGAGCAGCATTTTTTTTAATTAAAGAACTATGTTTAGAAAGTCGGTCCATTCTTGGTTCATCTCTTGTCATTTCATCAACAAGAGCTGAAGCACTCGTATACACTGTTGTCAAAGGAGTGTTCATTTCATGAGCTAATCCCCCAGACATGTTCCCTAAGGCAGAAAGTCTTTCAAAATTAACCAACATATCTTGCTGACTGAGAATCGTTTTATTTTTTTCCTGAAGCTCTTCATTCAATCGATTTCTTGATTTTTCATAATAATAAACAATTCCTGTAAACACAAAAATCGTTGAAGCAATAGAAACAAAAAGTAGGCGAAGAGCTACACTTGGTTCAACTAAGCGAGGATAACTGATTCCCCAGTTCACCTCAGAATAATAAAAAAGAAAAAGAATGATCGTACATATAGTGGTCCAAATGAGTATATCAAACAATCTCTTTGAAAAGGTAATGACTAAAATTACCAAAAATGGAAACGCAGTTAACGCTTGATTTTGAACTCCTCCATCATTGTAAGCAACCCAAACAAACGCGGAAAAATTAAAAAAAACCATTATATTCCCAATCACCGGTAAAGAAGGACAAAACCTAAAAAAGATGGGAAGAGACATCTCAACAAAGGAAATCAAGAATAAATAACCCCATAGTTGAACGGGGCCACCAAAAGAGATGTATTGAATACCAAAAAATGGCCAGGTCACCGAAGCAAGTAAACAAACAACTACTACGTTTTTCGCACGACGGTACTTGTCTTCAGAGCGATCCTTAAATCGATAAGTACACCACTGAATCCATGCGTCTATTTTATTTAGAAAAAGTTGTATCATTATTAAGCTTTCATCCGATGTCTTTTATTCATTTCGGATCTTTCGAAGAAGAGCTTAAAAAAATAAAACGACAAGCCGCACAACACGACTCATTTTATTCGATAGGAAGCTTCTTTTTTAGAACTGTCTGCGTTTGCCTTTTTCTAAATTCTTTGACCGAAGACAAGATCTTTTTATCTTCACAAAGATGGGCAATCATCTGAGCAGCAAGTAAGCCTGCATTGGTCGAATTTCCGATCGCTACACATGCAACAGGAACTCCTTTGGGCATTTGAACGATAGAATACAAAGCATCCTTTCCCGAAAGAGGACCAACTTCCACAGGAACACCAATCACTGGAAGTGTTGTCAATGCGGCAACCATCCCAGGAAGATGCGCCGCACCACCGGCTCCTGCGATCACCACCTTCACCCCCTGGTTTTCTAAATTTTTTGCAAATTCCACCATTTTTTCTGGAGTTCGATGCGCAGAAACAATTTCCGTTTGATAAGAAACCCCTAAGTCTTTTAAAATAAGAGCGGCCTCTTCCATCACTGGCCAATCCGAATCACTTCCCATAATAATTGAAACTTGATGACTCATTTTTTCTCCTTATTTTTAAAAAAAAGACGGAGTTCATTCCAAAAAAGAGTTTCGTATTGAAGAACTCTTTCTTCGACTACAGAAAACTCATCCTCGACAAGCACAACAAGGTGTCCCATTTTCCTTCTTGGCCTCACCTCTTTTTTTCCATAAAGATTAAGAAAAACACCTTGAGGGGGGGCAGGTGGCGTCCACGAAGACCAATCGCCACTTACCTCATCGGGTCCAAGAAGGTTTTTCATAAAAGTAGAACAATACTGCTCCGGCTTTTGAAGTTGATTTCCAGCGGCAACATCAATATGTGCATCAAATTGAGAGTAAGAAAAACCTAACTGCGTCCCATGACCTGTATTATGTACACGTGGAGCCATTTCATTGACCCACAATGTTCCCTGATCCACAAAAAATTCTAAAGCAAAAACTCCAGTCATCTTAAGTGATTCACTCACTTTTTTTCCGATTTCAACCGCTTTCTCTTCAAGAGAGGGATCCATTCCAAAGGCGATCGCAGGCAAAAGAACAGAATCACAGACTCCTTTTTCTTGATAGGTAAGACCCAGCGGAAAATTAAAAAACTCATTCTCTGAAGAAACATAGACCATTGAAACTTCATGAGAAAAATCGATTCCTTTTTCTGCAAAAACAGGAATCGATTTCGTTTTTGCTCTTTCACAAAAAGCAACAGCTTCAAAAAATGTTTTTCGATTTAAAAAAAAATTTCCTTTACCGTCATACCCCATTCGCGTTTGTTTTAAGACCCAAAATGAATGTTTTTTAAGTAAGGACTCAAGAAATAAAGAAATCGGCTGATCATCTAAGAAAAAATAAGGGGCTGTTTTAATTTTTAATTCATCCCATTTTTTCTTTTGAAGTCCTTTATCCTGAGCGCAAGCAATCGCATCCCTATTGGGGATCAACGTGACCTGAGTTTTTTCAACCATATCTTTCAAAAGAGAGACCTCTAAAAACTCATTTTCAATTAAAATCACCGAATGACGTTGAGCAAATGCAATGAGAGAAGAACGGTCATTTGAACTTCCATTAAAATAAGGAAATAGCTGTGATGCACTTGCATCAGAATCCAAAGAAAGAACTTCGACTTCGACTTCTTTTTGTGCTGCAGACTGAGCGAGCATTCGAGCTAACTGTCCATCTCCCAGAATTCCAACAGATTTTTTTTTTGTTTCAGAGGAGTGATCAAAGCTCATAAAAAAAGGCCACATATCCTTTCGATCTGTGGCCTATCCTGTCTTTCTTTAATTCAAAAATCAACCTGCTTTTTGCTCATCTGCAGATTCTTCTACCGTCGCTTCTTCTTCACCAATAACAACGGTTTCTTCTACCACTTTCTCTGCTTTTGGTGGTTTTACATGAAGAATCTCTTTTTCTAAATCTGAAGAGAGAAAGTTCACTCCCGGGGGAGCCTGTAAGTTTTCAACTCGAATCGTCTCGTTCATACCAACAGAATCAACATTCACAACGATATGCTCAGGTACATTTTCTGGAGTACAACTAATTTCAATTTCTCGAAGAACATGAGCAAGAACGCCACCCTCTTTCACTCCCGCAGGATTCCCCTCCAATACAACTGGAACCGTCACATGAGTCATTTGACCTGCTTTTAATCTCAAAAACTCGGCATGTAAAAATCTTCGCGGATAACTTGTTTTTTGAATTTGCTGAATTGCAGCAAGTTCTTCCGCTCCCTGATCAACACTCACTTTAAAGACATGCTCTCCAGAACGAAGCGCTTTTTTTAAATCGTCTTCCTTGATTTGAATTGGAATATTTTCTTTACCAAGTCCTTGAAAAACTCCTGGAATATAACCGTTTCGCCGAAGTCTTTTGGCTTTATCACCCTTTTTTAAATCCCTTTTTTCTACTTTTAACTGATAAGACATGAAGGTCCTCCCGAACCTTTATTTTATCGGTGCAAGAAAAGATTCCCAATGCCATTGTTTTGACAAAGCCTTTCAAAAAAGATAGTGTAAAATCAAAATAGCAGTGAAATAACAATGATTTTTAATAAAAAACAGAAACTCACTATTGGAATTATATTTGGACTGAGTCTCATCAGTTTCTTTTTTATAAAAAAAAACGATGAACCGTCTCCTCTAAAGTCTTCTTCTGTTCGATCTACCGTTGGACACGTCATTGAACACAAACAGTTTCCTGAAGAACTCGAATTTCTATGGGATGGTCAATGGAAAGCGCTTGAAGTTCATTACACGGTTCTACCTGACCTACAAAAACAACTGAAAGACCTACTAAAAAAACACCGCCCTGACTACGGATCTATTGTAGGAGTCAATGCCAAAACAGGAGAGATCCTATTTCTTGTAGATCATTACCAAGACCCCCTAGACGACATTGGACATCTTGGAATTAAATCTGTTTTTCCTGCTGCTTCTGTCTTCAAGTTAGTCACTGCAACTGCTGCAATTGATCAAGGCCTTGTTAGTCCTGAAACAATTATTCCTTTCAACGGTCGAAGCCACACTCTCTACCGTCAAAATATCAATCACACACGTTCCAACCGATGGACTCGTTACATTAAACTCAAAGATGCTTTTGCACGATCAATCAACACGATTTTTGGTAAACTCGGAGCCTTTTACCTGGGAGGACAAACCCTTCTTCATTATGCAAAGCGTTTTGGATTTAACGAAGACCTTGGAGGAGACCTTCCTTGGCAAGCAGGACAAACAGAAATTCATCCAGGAAATCGCTGGAACGCCGTTGAAGTTGCTTCCGGTTTTAATCGAAAAAGTAAGATGAGTCCGCTACAAGGAGCCCTCATGGCTGCATCAGTCATTCATGAAGGACAACTCATGAAACCGAGAATCATTGAATCTCTTATTGATCAAGAAAATCAAATTGTTTATGAATCGTCAATCGAAGTCGCTTCACACACAATGAAACCCCAGACTGCGGAATCCATTCAAACCCTCATGGAGCAAACGATCAAAAGAGGAACTTCTCGGTCTGCTTTTAGATCGTTAATCCGAAAAAAATCATGGCAAGAGATTCAAATTGGCGGGAAAACAGGTTCTCTTACCAGTCAATCTCCTCATGGAAAGTGTGACTGGTTTGTCGGTTATCTCAAAAGTCCTGAAATCCAAATTGGAATTGCAGTACTGACCGTTCATAAGAAGTACTGGACAGTCAAATCGTCTTACCTAGCTCGTAAGGCAATGGAAATTATTCAAAAAAAAATGGAACAGCATCCCACTCTTTCTCAAAGAAACCTCCCACTCAAAGACAAATCCTCCTAGCACTTTCCAAAGATTCGAGTTAAGAGAGTCTTATGTCTACACGAACAGAAAAAGATACGATCGGAACCATTGAAGTCCCTAATGACAAATACTGGGGAGCTCAAACTCAAAGAGCAATTGGGAATTTTAAAATTGGAGAAATTCGCTTCAGAAGGCCCTTTTTAAAAGCGTTTGGAATCGCAAAAACCGCTGCCGCTCAAGCAAACATGCAGCTTGGTACACTAGATAAAGAAAAAGGGGATTGGATTGTAAAATCCGCCGCCGAAGTCATCGAAGGAAAGCATGATGATCAGTTTCCTTTAGTGATTTTCCACTCAGGAAGTGGCACTCAAATGAATATGAACGTCAACGAAGTCATTGCCAATCGTGCCATTGAAATGACGGGTGGAAAAATGGGAACCAAAAGTCCGATTCACCCAAATGACCACGTCAATCAAAGTCAATCGACCAACTGCATGTTTCCAACAGTCATGCATATTGCATCTGTTTGTGAAGTCAAAGAAACCCTTCTCCCTTCACTTGGAAGATTAAAAAAGGCATGCGAAACAGGATCTGAAAAATTTAAAGGCGTAGTAAAATTAGGCAGAACACATCTTCAAGATGCCGTTCCACTCACCCTAGGCCAGGAATATTCAGGCTGGGCATCACAGCTAGAACATGCAGAACAACAAATTACTGAAGCATTTAATCGTCTTCAAGAACTCGCCATTGGTGGAACTGCTGTGGGAACAGGGTTGAATTCACACCCCGATTATTCAAAAACAGCGTGTGAATACATCACAAAACTAACAGGACACTCCTTCGTTTCCGCACCCAATAAGTTTGAAGCTCTTGCTGCACACGATACTTTTGCACATGCGTCTGCGTCTCTTCGCTCTCTTGCAGGAGGCCTAATGAAGATTGCTAACGATGTTCGATGGCTTGGCTCAGGTCCTCGATGTGGTCTAGGGGAATTGATTTTACCTGCGAATGAACCAGGAAGTTCAATTATGCCTGGAAAAGTCAATCCGACTCAAGCAGAGGCGCTCACTCAAGTGGTAGTCCAAGTTTACGGAAATGATGCTGCTATTGCATTTGCGGCAAGCCAAGGAAACTTTGAGCTCAACGTTTATAAACCTGTTCTGATTCATAACATGCTTGAATCAATTGAACTTCTTTCTGCGGGAATGGATAGTTTTAGAGAACACTGTCTTGAAGGAATTGAACCGAATTCCGAAAAAATTGAACATTTCCTGAAAAACTCTTTAATGCTTGTCACTGCATTAAATCCATATATTGGATATGAAAAAGCTGCACAGATTGCAAACAAAGCTTATGAAGATGGAACCACATTAAAAGAAGCAGCCCTTGCGCTTCAATATGTCACCTCCGAAGAGTTTGATCAGTGGGTTGACCCTCACACTCTGACGGGCCCAAAAGCATGATTGAAAGTCCATATTTTTTATTTGCCTTTATCGTATCGCTTTTAGGCGTTCTTTTTGCTCTTGAACAAACGAGTTTTGGGAAATCTCTTTTCAAAGTGGTTCCTCTCATTGTATTTTGCTATTTTGTTCCAGCTCTTTTTTCAAACCTAGGGATGATTCCTCTTCAGTCTCCACTTTATGTTTTTGTAAAAAAATGGATGCTTCCAGCAAGTCTTTTACTTTTAACCTTATCAGTCGATATTCCAGCAATTCTGTCTTTAGGGAAAACAGCCATTGCCTTATTTCTCTCAGGAACACTCAGCATTCTCATTGGAGGCCCCATAGCACTTGCCTTAGGTTTTTGGGCAGTTCCTGAAAGCATGGGAGAAGAAGTCTGGAAAGGACTCGCTGCACTTGCAGGCTCCTGGATTGGTGGTGGGGCTAACTTTGTTGCAATTGGAAAAAGTGTCGGTGTTCAGGACTCCACCATTGGGCTTATGGTCGTTGTCGACGTCGTTATTGCTAACCTTTGGATGGCTTGTTTACTGTTTTTTGCCGGAAAAGAAAAAGCAATGGATAAAAAAATCGGTGCGGATCGAACTCAAATCGATATCGTCAGAAAAAAAGTTCAAGACTTTCAAAACCAAGTTAATCGCCCAACCCAAATGAAAAAATTAATGATGATTCTTGCGATCGCCTTTGCAGGAACAGCGATCGCAAAAGCAGTCGCTGGATCACTTCCACCTATTGGAGATCTCGTTACCGAATTTACTTGGGTAGTAATGATTGTCACAGCTTTAGGTGTAACTCTCTCTTTTACTCCAGTACGGAAACTAGAAGGCTATGGTGCAAGTCATATGGGATCTGTTTTTTTATATATCTTGATTGCGACGATAGGAGCTCATGCTGAATTTCACAAAGTAGTTCAAGTGCCGGGTCTTGCTCTTGTGGGAGCAATCTGGATGATCATTCACGCAATTACCATGCTTACGGTAAGACGCTTGATGAAAGCACCAGTTTTTTTGATGGCTGTTGCATCACAAGCAAATGTAGGAGCCGCAGCGTCTGCTCCTGTAGTGGCAAGTGCATTTCATCCTGCTCTCGCTCCGGTTGGAGTTCTTTTAGCTATTGGTGGATATGTTCTTGGGACTTATGCAGCCATTGTCTGTGCTGGCCTTTTAAAGTGGGTTTATTTCTTAATGGCCTGACGAAAGAAAAAGGAACAACTTCCTTGATTTAAAAAAGGAACCCACTTTTCCCAGACAGCTCTCATTTCTTTTTCTGAAAAAACAGTAAAATGAGTCGGTCGAATCGAATGCTCGTCCATGTAATCCAGTACTCTTAAATACTCATTGAGTGAAAGAATTCCAGTAATTAAAGAAAAAAGTGCAACATTAGAAAGTAAATAAGCTCCTACCCAAGCTCCTACGGTGTTTGCATCAGCCGTCATCCAATGGACTCCTATTGCTGAAACGAAAGCTGTCGAGAGTAACAAGGTGGATGATCTTAAATCTCTGTGAGAAAATATTTTTTTTACTTCTGTTACTTCAGGCTTCTTGGAAAAAAGCTCTAAAGCTATTGCCCAATCTCTAATCAATGACAAATCAATTCTTTTATCAAAAGTATGCGAACGCAATCGTGTAATGAATTTTTTATATTCTTTATTTTTTTTAGCTTCACTCCACGTATGTGACAACAGAGAAGCTTTATTTACTTCTAGTTGGATTCGGTTCAATTGCCTTAGTACTGTTGGATCTACACCTTCTGACTCTAATTTTTTTCGTAACATTTTGACAAACGTTACACCCGTTGGAATCTCATGTTCAATAAACGGAGATGCAACTACCGAGACACTAAAAAACAACCACCCAAAAGTAACCCAACGAACCATAAACCTTCCTCTTTCCTGGTCAGGACTCTCAAAATTTACTCTTTGTGTCAAATCATGTTCTAAGAGAAATTTATAAAATAAAAACAACAAGTAAACCGAAAATGGTCTTACTCAAGGTTTCTTATAAAAACACGCGGGCATCGATGTATTTGAATCACAGGATTAACTTGATTTAGCCAAAAACCCTCTAAAACGAATAACTGATCAAATCGAATCTGAGTTCTCTTTATCCTTTGATTTATTTTAAAAAGACTTCTTTTTAAGTCTAATACTTGTTCATAAAACCTTGATTCTTTTTTATCGAGCTCTTCACTCACTCCTTGAACTAGCGTAGGACGATAGAGGGACTTAAGTTTCTCTTCAAGCATTTCTTTTGCAAGTCTTTGTTGAGTCATTTCAACATCTAGAACAAACCGATAAGCATCCCCTTCTGCAAAAGTTTTCGCTATCTCTTCAATTAAATTCCAATCAAGCGGGGAAGCTTTCAAAGTCTCCTTTAAGCTTAAAAGCCTTTGAGAAAAAGACTTCTGAATTAAAAGTAAATCCACATCACTTAACGTTTCTCGGTACTCGGCAATTTTATTTTTTAAAACAGAAAACGCATTCATTCGTAGCTGTGCTTTAGCGCTCTCAGAAGACCTCAAAAAACCATATATTTCACTCGGCTTTTGAGTAGAGTAGATTTGATAGCGATGTAAAAAAGCAATTCCAGAAGGAAATATGTACTCAGCAGATAAACTTTCTAAAGAGAATAAAATACAGAGTATTTGAATGAAACACTTCATGACTAGAGGTGTCTTACAATAAACTCCTCTTCTTCAAAAGAAGACAATTGAAAAATGCTAAAAAAAATATATTCCTATTGCCAATCAAAGAAATATCAAAGCCTTAACTTAAAAAGAACTTTGTGGAGTTTTTAAAAACTCAATCTCTTCTTTTGTAGATTTTCTTCCAAGAATCTCATTCCGATGCGGAAAACGACCAAATCTTTTAACAATATCATGATGACGAACAGCAAAGTCATAGGTCCCACGAAGATATTCAGTCATATTAGAAGGAGCCATATCTAAAAGAGATTTAAAGGTTCGAATCGATTGTTTTTGAACATCAAGATCTTCCGCATGCATCATAGGAAGATAGAAAAAAACACGTTTAATTGGATGAACTTCTACATCCATTCCTTTTTGAATTCCTTTTGTACAAATATGAAGAGCAATTTCATCATAAGCAAATGAATCAGGAGTGTTTCGATAAATATTTCTCGTAAATTGATCAAGAAGAAGAACAAGAGCTAGACGACCTGCAGCTTCCTTTTGCCAATGATCAAGTCCTCCATCGGCTGCATTTTGAACATCTTTTTCATAATGATCGCGGATGTAACGATCTATTTCAGGGTTTTTATCAAACCACATTTTTTGTTTTTCTTCAGAGACCATTTCTCCTGGCATGAGATCACCAAACCAGTATTTTAAGATGCTATCCATTCTTTTTTCAGTCATGAGGCTTCCAAACTCGTTTTTTCTTTTCTACGACCTTTTTAAACTCTCCATCCTCGAAATACTTACGAACCTCAAGGACACCCTTCTCATCGTACTGGGTCCAATAGCCATGTTTCAAGCCATATTTGAATTCACCTTTCAAACGCAGTCGTCCTTCTTGATCAAACTGAGAATAATCTCCATGATTAACATGATATCCTTCTGGAGAAAGAACCTTTCGGCAGTGACGATCTCCCTTATATTGAATAGGCCATGAAATATCTCCACCACGGTCGCATGGCTTTTTTGCAACAGAAGAACAATGAATAAGAATAAGAGAAAGAACAATTAAAATTCCGTATCTCATTCCCAAAATGCCTCCGCTTTTAATAAAACAAATTCCGTTAAATCCGGTTTTCCAAAAGTTCGCGCTGAACTCATTCCATAATTATTGTCATTTACAAGAATCATTTGTTTTTGTGGAGTCACAAGTACAGAACGAATAGTACTAAACGGATAAGAAAATAACTCTGTTGCTTTTTTAATTTTAGATTTTCCATGAGGATCTTGAATGCTCAGAAGATCTAAATCACTCACCGTAGTAAAAAAACCTTGAGGAGTCGGATTTAAAGAAACGCGAATCAGTCGTTTGTATCGAGCAGGCCTATTATGACACCCGGGTTCAAATGGCCCCTGACAGGCCATAGATAACTCTCCTTCTCCTCGGTCTCTTTCAATCAGTACTGCATTTTGAGCATCCACTACTTGAAAATCACTCAGCCGAGTATAGCCTCCGACCAATCCATATCGAAAAGACTTTCCAGTAAAATCAAGACTCTCCAAATCAAATTCCAAGATTCGAACATACGGACGACCGTTATAGGACTCCAAGTCTGCCTTTTCATTTTGATAAAGCGCAACTCCCAAAGCAAGCCAAAGCTTTTTACGGTCAGGAGATAAAGTCAATCCTTCAACACCGTTGCCTCTCTTAATATCAAACCGTACAACTCCAGGTTGACTCGGCAATCTCAAAGAATAGTGATCCGGAGACATTAACGTTTTTTTTCCAAGCTTCAAATCCCAGACGTTTTTGAGAATACCTTTTTTTGTAAGCTCAAGAAGATGGGGTCCATAACTGTCTCCAATAAAAATTCGATTCCCGACCTGAATGATGGATTCGGGATCTAAATCGCCTCCAGTTAAATACCTTTTTTTTGTTCCTTCATTCGTAATACCAAATGGAAGAACTCTATTGGGATCACGTAACCAATGAGCTTCTAAAATTCGAACTTCAGAGCTCTGCCAATCTAATCTTGCTCGATAGATTAAGAGAGGAACATCAACGGAGCGTTGTCTAGACTCAAATCCATTATCAGAAACCATCCAAACAGTTCCATCAGAATTCCAAGCCATTCCAGAAATCCCCTGAAACCACTGTCCTTGAATTGGAAACTTCACGCCCGTAAGTCGAGGGGCTGATGGATGAGAAATGATCGAAATTCCCTCAGACTGAACTGGATACTCTCTTCTTTTCCCATCAGGATGAACAAATTTTCCGGCAAATCTCATATGAAGAGGAAGATCTCTAGGAATACGAAGGCTTTGATTAAAAGGAACCTGTATATGAGAGAGCAGCTCAGGTTTTACACGAGAAACCGCAAAAAGATCTGCAGAAAAAAACAAAAAAACACCACCGACAACCCATTGACTCCATCTCATCTTTCTAGAGTAGACGATATTGGAAAGGTTTCAAAGATTTTTAAAGTCGGGGAGCACCTGAAAGAGCTAAATTTTCTACCACGAATGAAGAAATCTCTCTTTGATCGATCGGATCGATACGACTAAAACGAATTCCTACTTTAATTTGAGGTCCTCTCAGGTTCGCTGTAATTGAAAATTGATTACAAATCTCACCATCAAAATAAATGACTCTTCCTCGAAAAAGAAGCCTCATTCCTAAAACCGAAACTCCCACAGGGTAACGCTGAGCTTCATCTGGCTCAATAAGAAAAGAAAGCCCTCCCTCACTCAAGTCATACACAGGCATACGAATGAGATTTTTTTTATCGATCCCAAACTCAACATCGATGTGGTACCCGGCAGAAATCTGAATTCTTTGAGAAGCTCTTCTTTTAACTTGAAAAATTTCCTGAGGGACCTCAAACACAACTTCCTCCCCCGTAGCTTCGATCACTTTTGTCTGAAAACCAATGACTAACTGAGGTTTGAAGTAAAACATAAAAAGAAAGGGTGTTTGCTTTTGTAGAACTTCCTGAGACTTTAGATCTTGATGCCCCAATCGCACTCGAACGGTAAATGATCCTTTTCGGTCAAAAGAAGTAATCACACCTTCTCTTTTCCATGTTTTTCCCGGAGTCCAAAGAGTTAAAGTTGAATTTAAGGTACCAGCTTCTTCAAAAGTTCGACGAATCACCGCTGGTTCGCTGACTCGATCAAAAGCAGCTGGTTTTTGTCGAGATTGAACAATACGAGAGGAAACTTTTTTACCCACCTACTCTATCCCTAGGTCCCGACGAATTGTTTCAATGAGATCTTCAGAATGTTCAAAACTTGAAAAAGGGTTTCCACTCATTTGAAGTAAGCCATGTACTTTTTGTTGCTCCATCCACTGAAGAAGACCTGTGTAATATCCATCCCAGTTCATCACATAGACTGGAGACTGAATATGCCCCACCTGTCTGAGTACTAGAACCTCATAAAACTCATCCAAAGTCCCAAATCCTCCTGGAAGGATTACAAATGCATCTGATTTATCAATCATTTGCTCTTTTCTTTGAAACAAGGTGTGAGTGTAGTGAAGTTCACTTAAACCAATCTTTGCCTTTTCTTTTTCTTTGAGAATCTCTGGAAGAACGCCGATGACCTGCCCCTGCTTTGATAAGACGCCTTGAGCAATTTCATTCATTAAGCCGCAGTTGCCTCCTCCATAGACTACGCCTAAGTCCTGATCTGCAAACATTTCTCCGAGTTCAAATGTTTTTTTTAACCACGCTGGATTATTTCCTGTTAAGGAACCACAAAAGACACCGATCCATTTCATTCTATCTCTCCCTTCTTTCTATTCTGACTTGTTTTTAAAAAAAACTCACCTTCCGATTTTGAAATCAAAAAAACTAATGTTACTCTTTTGACGACTGAGTAGAGATTCATGACCAATAGGGGGGAAACGTTCATGGTTCGACCACGGAAGGCAGTTGTTTTGGGGATCAGTGTTTTTATTTTTAGTCTATCCGCTTTTTCTAAAACGGTATCTCGTTATGAGAGACTAAAAATCACTGCGATGAATATTAAGTATTATGGTTTAGGTGGCAAACACGGAGGCGACTTCAAAGACGAAAAAAGAGACCGTCATCTAGTTGACTTCCTTTCTTCAGATGTTCTGAATTCCGATATTGCCGTTTTTGAAGAAATCGTGGATGTGAATCGTTTTGTAAAAAACATCATCCAAGGACGTCTTCGATGCACCAGTTATGACGATCCAAATGAAAGACACCAACACGTCGTTATTTGCTATAAAAATGACTTCCGTCTAGAAAAAGAACCAGGCGATCAGAACTATATTATCGAAGAGGCAAAGCTAGGAAGAGAAAAATCCAGACCTGCCGTTTATGGATTACTCAAACACAAAGATGGAACTCCTCTTTTTCATATCGTTGGTCTTCATCTCAAAGCTTATCCTGACGAATCAACCACCAGAGTTGAACAAAGCCGAGTAATCTCTAAAAGACTCGCGGAATTAAGAGACGGAACCCCTTATCTCTTACTAGGTGATTACAATACCTACCGTGCTCCAAAAAATGGACAACAACAAGATGATGTAGATCTCATTTCTCAAACTTACCAACAATTTGGTATGGATGTGACTCACTTAAGAAACCAAAGTCCATTTACGTATAAAAATGGAAAATACGAAATGAAACTTGATCATATCTGGATTGGAAAATCCGTTGAGGTTATCAAACCGCTTCGATCACTTGGTATCTGCTCAAACGAATCTCATCTCATCGAAAATGAACAAAATAAAAAATATAAGAATATTAAGTACTACAACAAAAATATCTCTGACCACTGTCCAATTACTACAACGGTTCAGATCAAGCGCTACTAGTCTTTTACTTTTGGGTTTTATTTTTTCCTTCACTGGTTGTTCTCATCCAGTGAAGGAAAAAAAAACCGCCTTTTGTAAACCGCTAGATTACGGAACTCATGTTTCTGATCCCAGTCAAACTCGTGCACTCCTCTGGGCCGGGAGTTCTTCCTTAGCTGAGCAATCTGTTCGATTCATTTTAAAGTCTTCATCTAAAACGAATCGAAAAAAAATTACCACCACATGGAAAAAAGTAAAATCAGATGGAATTCTCACTCAAGAGGTTCACTCATTGAGTCCAAACGAAGTTTATACCTACGAACTTCAACAAAAAAACTGCCGTCCATACAAAAGCTCCAACCATTTTGGATCATTTAAAACACTTCCTGACTCTACCTACAAAGGCTCTGTTCAATTTGCAATTTTCTCAGATCTTGGAGGACAAGAGCATTGTAGAAAAAAAAACCAAGGCTATCCTTTTAATGTATTTTTTGAAAAAAAATATGATTTTATCATTGGTGCTGGAGATCTTATTTATGCAGACAATGACTGCACCGAAGATCAGGGAAATATCTCCCTGGGCATTAAAAAGGCAGGAACCGAAATCGAGTTTAGAAAAAATTACTTCTATCAACTCGAAGATTCATCCTTTCAAAAAGCTCTCTCTAAAAACTCTATTTTTGCAATATGGGATGACCACGAAGTAGAGGACAACTTTGATAGTTCAAACTCTTTAATGACCATAGGAAGAAAGGTATTTTTAGAGATCTTTCCAACACAGGCCGACAGGGAGAATAAAGGACAACTTTATCGTTCTCACTCTCTTGGTAAAAATGCAGACCTCTGGATTCTTGACACCAGGCAATACCGATCTTCAAATACAATGATTGATTCATCTCAAAAAACGATGCTCGGAAAAAATCAGCTTGAGTGGTTAATCAATGGGCTTTCTCAATCAAAAGCAACATGGAAACTGATTCTTTCTAGCGTTCCTCTTTCTATTCCGACAGGACCTCCGACGGCTCATGATGGTTGGGCAAATGGATTTGACTCTCATTTTTTATCTCCTTCCACTCACATTACTGGATTTGAAAAAGAGTTTTTTAAAATTAGAAAACAGATCATCAAAAATAAAATAAAAAATATTATCTTTTTAACTGCGGATGCCCACCGTGGAATGGCAATTAAGTACCTCTATCATCGCAAACCCCTCTTTTACGAATGGATGACAGGTGCTTTTTCTGCTGCACCAATACAAAGCGAAGTTACAGATCCTTCACTCAATCCCACAGTTTTATTTCATGAGGGAAAAGTCCACATGTTTACACAAGTTAAAATCACTGAAAAGACGGCAACTGCTCAATGGATTGACACAAAAGGCAATGCTTTATTCACTCAAGAAATTAAATCTCAAAAATAATTAAATGCTCTTTGACTCGACTCACCTTGAGTTTCGAAACAAAATTCGCTTTAATTCCCCCCGAATCAACACAGGGGAGATTTATGATTCGTACTCTTTTACTTATTCTTTTGTTTTCAAAAAATATTCATGCAACTCAACTCACATTAGAAACGATTTTTGAGACAACATGGGTTCCAGAAACCTACAAAGACCTCACCTGGCATCCATTAAAAGACACTCTTCTTTTTGATCAATCCACCGATGAACATTTTATTTTAAGTGAGCTTGATCCAAAAACATTAAATCAAAAAGAACTGATACGATTAGATTCTAAAAATTTTTCAGCACGTTTGTTTTCAAAAAAAGGGAAATACCTGCTTCTGAGCGAAACGATCCCTTCTCGAGGAATTAAAAGAAAAGGTCCCATTTTAATTATTGATCTAGAAAAGAAACATTCATTCATTCCTCATATTGAAAAAATTGAAGAAGCTTCTCTTTTTGAATTTTCCTCTGATGAGCGTCTATTAGGATATGTAAAAAAAAATGATCTATTCATTTATTCATTCGAAACACAGAAAGAAACCCAACTCACTTATGATGGCACAGATAATATTCTCAACGGAGATCTCGACTGGGCTTATGAAGAAGAATTTTCAATTTTAAAAGGATGGACCTTTTCTCCAGACAGCAAGAAAATAGCTTATCTCAAATTTGATCAAACAAACGTTCCTCTTTTTCCAATTGTGAATGAATCAACAACCCTTCCAACGATTCACTGGATGCATTATCCAAAAGCAGGGAATTCGAACTCAAACGTATCCTTAAACTTCGTTGATTTAGATACAAAAATATCAACAAAAATTTCTGAGCAAACATCAGAGGAAGGATACCTTCCTCGCTTTCAATGGATTTCTTCTACTGAAATAAGTTATCAAACTCTTCCAAGAAGCCAAAAAAAGAAAACTTTATGGATGTACAACCTTAAAAAGGCTCTCCATCACCGCCTACATGAAGAAACATCGCCAGGGTGGGTTGACGTTCATGATGATCTTTATTTTTTTGATGATAAAAACTTTGTAATAAAAGATCGATCTAGTGGATTTTACGAATGGAAATTTTTTAATTTTAACGGAAAATTAAAAAATACGATTTCTCTTTCTAATGATCGTGAAGTGGGTAGCCTTCTCAAGGTAACTGATCGTTTTTTATATTTTTCAGGGACTGGAAACTCGGTCTCTCAAAATCAAGTGTTTAAATACAATCTTTCAGATCATAAACTAGAAATTATTCCCTTAAGACCAGGGACCCACGAAGCTGAGTTCTCTTTCAGTGGTCAATGGATAATCGACTCGTACTCCGCACTCAATATCCCACCACAAAAAACATTGATTCATCAAAAAGAAAAAACAAAAAAAGGACTTTCTGAAAAATCAAAACAGTGGAAACAAATCACAAAGGCCAAAGTAGAACCAACAGCATTTATTGCAGAAGATGGAACGCTTCTTTATGGGCACGTGCTCTTCCCTTCCAATTTTAATCCCAAAAAGAAGTACCCCGTTCTCATGTATGTGTATGGTGGCCCCGGATCCCAAACTCATCTTGATTCCTGGGGATACTCTCGTCACCTCTGGCACACTTTCCTTACTCAACATGACATCGTCGTTCTTACCGTTGACAGCCGAGGCACGGGGAATCGTGGACGTAAATTTGAACAGCAAACATATAAAGACCTTGGAAATAGAGAAAGTTTAGATCAAATCGAAATTGCAAAAGAACTTCAAAGACGCTCCTGGGTAGATCCTGATCGGATTGCGATTTGGGGTTGGTCTTATGGAGGATACCTCTCTTCGCTTAGTGCAGCTCGAGGAGGAAACGTATTTAACTCTGTTTTATCTGTAGCTCCCGTAACAGATTGGCAAAATTACGATAGTATTTATACAGAACGATTCATGGATACCCCCTTACGCAATCCAAAGGGTTATCAAAATAGTGCTCTTTCAAACTGGACAAATGGACTGACGGCAAATCTTCTTTTAGTTCATGGAAGTGGAGACGACAATGTTCATTTTCAAAATACTTCGCAATGGATTGATGACTTAATTGCACATAAAAAAAGCTTTGAGTTAGGTTATTATCCAAATCGAAGACATGGAATTTACCGTGGAAAAAATACACGTTTTCACCTCTATGCAAAACTCACTGAATTTTTATTTAGAAATTTTAAAATTGAACCTTCAGAAAATGAACAACGCTTATTTAATCAAACTTTTAAAGAAGGAGATTTTGTTCGGTTTTTTTGATCTTCTTTCATCATAAAAAGAGAACTTCCAAACCAGCTCAACGCTCCGATAAGGGCAACCGCTCCCGAAAGGGTATGAAGAGGAACACTCATTTTTTGTAAGACGATCACCAAAAAGGAAGTACCTCCTTTTCCAACTCGATACCCAAAGGTATCAATCCATTGTTTAGACTGATAGCGAGCTTCGAAACTAAGTGGAATATACAATCTTTCCTTGGCATTCCTAAACAGGGAGTAATCAATGGATTTAAATAAAAGATATGAAAAAGAAGCGGTTTGAAGCGAAGGCTCAATTAAAAAAATTCCGATAGAAAAGACATGAATGATTGGTAAAAACCAGTGAATAAATCTTAGAGATAAAAAATGAAATAAAAGAGGGGTCATTAAAAATTGAAAGATTCCTGAACCAAAATTTACTTTCGCAAAAAAAGCACCAGAGTAAGCAGTCTGAAGGTCTGGATCAGAAAAGGCTTTTTGTAACTCATTCTGAAAAGACAACATCAACGAAGCAGAAAGCGCCTGAGTGACTAAGATCACAATAAGGATCCAAATCAGAACCGGGTTTCTCTGAAATGCCTGCCACCCAAAAGTATCTCGAGAAGTCTCAGGCTCTAAACGTCGATATCCAAATTGAGCATAAGCAGATCGGTAAGCTAAAAAACAAAAAATTCCCACAGGAACTAAAAGTAATGCTCCTACATAAATCATATGAGGCGTTCCCCAGCGAATCACCCAATCAGATAAAAGTACCCCTCCCCCAATTGCACCCAGAGAAGTAAAACCAGTCACCCATCCATTCATTTTTTTTGCAGATTCATCACTATAAAAACTATTAATAAAAGACCAAAACTGCTCTATCAGTAAAACCACATAAGCTTCTCTTACGTAGTAAAGAGGTAAACTCATCCAAGAAACCTGATGATTGATTCCAAAGGCACAAATCATCAAAAAAGAAATCGATAACACCACTGATCCGAGCAATGTAGGAGCAGCTCCCCAACGCCTTAAACTTTTATTATAAAAGGCAATCACCAAAAAAACGATGAATGGCATGGTGGCCATCGCATACGGAAGCCCCTCAACCCCAAACTTTGCTTTAAACAAAGTATTTGAGGGACTTCGAACAAACTCATAACCGGCCAAATGAAAGGTCCCTGCAAGAGCTATCCAAAAAAGAGGGAAGTACTGCCTTAGTTTCATTCCTCACCCATATAACGCTTCAAGTAAAATCGCGAGAATAACTAAAAAAACAATTTTAGTACACTTTTATGACCATTGATGTCATGAAAAGTTCATGGTAGATGGTTTTAATCAAATTTAGTAAAGGAAATTCAAATGAAAGCGATTATTCTCTCTCTTCTTACTTTATCTGTATCTATTTACGCGGAAGAACAGCCTCCTCATGAAAAACAAATGGATCTACTCGGTGAAATATCCTTGGCAGAACAACGATTCACAGACTACAATGAACTTTCTTTTCAGAACGATCGAGAAAAACAAATTCTCAATAAAAGTTCGCACCTACTAAAAGATCTTCATGAATGTGAGACTTATCGAAGAGTGAGAACCTTTAAGCTCAAGAAAGATTACCCCTCTGTGTACAATCGATACTTTGAGGAAGTATCAATTCCTTACTCCTCCCCGGTTTTTGTTCCAAATTACAGAGTCACCTCTTTTAGAACGAAACAAAGGTATGAAAGTGGCGAACAACAACTCTTAATAAAGCAAATAGTCGATTTTTATCTAGAAGACGTTCCCCAGGAAACCTCACCAAACATCACAAAACGTTTAGTTACAGAAAGGGTATCACTATTGAGCCGATCTGTTGAGCAGATGTCAGATTGGTTAATACTCCACAACTTCTATACGAGCACAAAAATGACTGGATGGACGGGAGAGGATTTCAGAGTTAAAAATGGTGAGCTCGTATTTGAGAAAAAACGGTTTATCAAGCTCCATAAAAGACTTTTTTTAGACAGCAGGAAAAGCCCCAACTTTGAAACAAATACACTCCTTGCTGATATCGTAGACTTTCACGTGTGTCCTTTGAATTAAAAAATTAGACCTTTGCTCTCGAGCACGTTACCATCGTGGGTATGAAAAAACTGAGTGCACTTCTTTTTTGTTTGTTACTCACCCACTGTGCTCGTAGTCCCATTCAGACTCGAGAAGAAGCTCTTCGTTATGACGGATCTTTTGAAGAAACACTAGTTGCTGATCAAATTGACAGCCTTCTAACCGCTACTGAACGACAGATCGAACAGTTCACAAAGTATCCCCAGGGATCGATGACATTTGGTGAACGACAAATCTCAAGAGAAGACTACCTGAAGTCTCTTTTGCTTTTTAAAAAATGGACTAAACAACTAAAACAAAAAAAGATCACTGAAGCTCAATGGGAATTAAAACTCAAATCTCATTTTGATTTTTATGAAGTCTACGGAGATAAGAAGTGGTCAGATGTCTTTGTGACTTCTTATTTTCAACCCATCATTCGAGGCTCTTTAAAAAAGACAAAGAAGTACTCAGAACCCTTATATGAATTTCCAAAAGACCTCGTTTATATTGATTTAAATCAATTCATCGACGATGAAAAAGAACTCAAAAAATTAAATCAAGTAAGGTTTTCTGCAAAAGTTTCAGATCAAACACTCATGACCGGAGCAAAACTTCTTGTTCCTTATGATACCAGAGAAGAAATTCACAGTGACCGTCACTACAGAAAACGATCAAAAGTAATTGCATGGGTTGATCCGATTGAAGCTTTTTTTCTTCAAATTCAAGGATCAGGAATTATACAAATTGGAAAAAAAAGAATCTCTGTTGGATATGCCGGACAAAATGGACATGAATATGTGCCTATCGGAAAATTTCTTTTAGACTCCATCCCCCTTGAAAAAATGAGTTTACAAGCCATTGAGGGGCATCTCAGAAGTCTTCCTAAAGAAGAAATTCAAGAAATTTTAAATAAAAACCCAAGTTTTGTTTATTTTAAAAAAACAGAAGTAGAAGCTCCAACCTATCATGGTCCTCCGGCAACAGGACTTCGAACCATTGCTACCGATGAACGTTTCTTTCCAAAAGGAGCCCTCGCTCTTTTAAAAGTAGACACCCCAGAATTTAGTGACTCAAACTCAACCGAACCCTTAGGTTGGGTTCATCGTTCTCTTCTTGTTTTTGATCAAGATCGAGGGGGTGCGATTCGTGGACCGGGACGAGTTGATCTTTTTTATGGCAAAGGAAAAAAAGCCCGTCAGAAAGCAGGGGTAATGAAACAAAGAGCACAGCTTTGGTATCTCCTTCCAAAAGAAACTGACAAATAACACAACGCTCCTAACTCTTTTTCATTCAAATTCAAATTTTATTTCATTAGGTCGAAAAGAAAAGAGGAAGCTTCAAAGATGATTGCTTCCTCTATCTAAAAAAGGACAAAGACCATGGAATGGAAAAAATACATTTTTATTTTATTACCTTCTTTTTTTACTTCGCTTCTTACATATGCACAAATTGAAATTGTCACCCCTCAAAACCAAGGAATCGCGTGGGGAACGGAAGTTCATTTAAGAATTAAAAATTGCCCTAAAGAATCTTTCGAAACTCGAATCAACGGGAAAAAACTCATCGCTCGTTGGAAAAAAAGCCCGTATAAAAACGAATGGTTTACAACAGTCAGTCTTCAACCCGAAAGAAACTACCATGTTGTTGTTTATGGAACCTGTGGAAAACTCAACTCAAGTTCCGCAGTTTCTTATTTTAAAACGACAAGGCAAAACCCAATTGAAATCGCTGAAAAAGTAGCAGATGATTTTATTTCAAAAAGAAAAGCAAAAAAACTCGCTTGGAACTGGGGCCCTGGAATCTTTCTCCACGGACTCATTCAACTTACACGTGATTCTCAAAAGTCGGAAGACTACGTTTCTTATCTTAAAACTTATTTTAAAAATAAAAGAGGCTGGAGACTTCCAAAAATTAATTTTGCGGACCGCTGTACTTCAGGATTAGTTGGCTATGAGCTCTATGAATACTTTAAAGAGATCGATGGACTCAAAGGAGCAGGTGCAGTTTATCGGTATCTTGCTCATAGTAAAAGAAATTCAATCGGAGCTCTAAATCATCTTGGCACTCATTTTTATAGTCACTTTTATCCACAGTCAATTTGGCTCGATTCTTTGATGGTTGCAGGAATCATTGGTCTGAAAGCAGCACTTCATGAAAACGATGAAGTGCTATTAGACTGGGTTCTCTCTCAACCAGAAATTTACGCAAACGTCCTTCAAGACTCTTTTACCGGACTTTTTCGTCACTCTTACCGAGTCAAAAGAAAAAAACAAGTTCCCTCCTCTCGAACTTTTTGGCTAAGAGGAAATGGATGGGTTGCAAGCTCACTCATTGACATGATTGAGCTGACTCCAGTCACTCATCCAAAAAGAGAAAGCTTAATTCAAATTTTCACGAATCTTTCTTATGGAATTGCTGGAGCACAAATGGAAATGGGAGTCTGGGATACGGTCATGAACCGCCCCGGTTACGCATACACAGAAGGTTCTGGTTCTGCACTCAGTGCTTATGCACTGGCAAAGGGAGTTCGACTAGGAATTCTTCCTTCTCATTTTTTTGATTCGGCATACAAGGCTTATCAAGTACTCACCTCTCGTCTCATTAAAACGAAAAACGGATATCAGGTCCCAGATACGTCATGGCATACTCACCCGTCTGGTCCGCTCGGATATAAAATGGTCCCACGACTCAAAGACGTAGACTACGGAGTCGGTGCTTATCTTTTAATGGCGACAGAAATTTCAAAAACAGTTTCCAAAAACCCAATCAATTGATACGGGGCATCATAATGAAGCCAACACTTATTTTATACTTTAGTTTTTTTGTTTGTTTTTTTTCTCACGCAGAAGAAAAACCGTTCGTTCTCCCTAAAGAACAGGCAGCTCGAACGGTTGAGGAATCCAAAAGATTCTTTCATGAAAGAGGACGAAGAGTGGCAGAACATTTTGCTAATTTTGATATTCCTGAATTTAGCCACGAATACCACACTCGATTTATTGTCACGACACTCTCCCGCCTTGTTTTAAAAAAAGACATCAATCAAGTGAATGAAGCTCTCTTAAGTACAGATACTCTTCCCTTTAGAAATGTAGGAAGTACTTTTAAGACACTTGGAAAAGCTTGTTTTCGATTAGGAGATTATGATTTTATTTTAAGAGGACTCACTCGAATCTATGGGCTTTTTAAAAATCAGCCCGATGTCCTATGGCCAGAAACACAAGAAAAACTACTCACCACTCTTTTTACTCTGAGAGGAAAAAAACATCATCTTTATAGCTACTTTAAACTCTGTGGTTGGCAAAAAGAGACAGAAAATCATGTTCTGATGATGGAAAGCTCTCGTTATCTTGCAAACCAGTTTCTTTTAGAAAAAGGAATAACTCTCGGAAACGACTCTTTAGAAGATTATGATAATGAAAAAAATGGTTTTAATGATTGGATGGTCGAACACTTAAGCCAATTCTTAAGAACTGATTTTGAAGAATACAACGGTCGCCCATATCAAGGCTACTCTGTTCTTCCGATTCAAAACCTTTATGATTTTTCTAACAATGAACGAGTTAAATCGGCAGCTAAACTTGTTTTAGATTACCTTTCTGCCAGATTCGCAAGTCAGTCCAATGGTCTCAGACGGTTTCCTCCTTTTAGAAGAAAAAAAACAGAAAGAAGTAATACTCAAGTTTTTAAAGATCCTGAAACAGGAAGATTCCTACAACTTGCCGGAAACTACCAGCGTTTTGATTCTACAAAAATTCCATACTCTCCCGAATACGGCCTTCACTTTATGTTTTGGGCGAGTACTTCCTCATACCGAGTCCCTGACTCTATTCTTAAAATGATCTTAAGAAATAATAAAAATGAAATTTTTCAAAAAACACATCATAAAAATGTAGAAATCTATCATCAATCAAAAAACTTCCTCCTCTCTGCAGGAGGACATTTTCAAGATGATTTAAAAGATTTCGCAACAGGAGAACTCGATGGCTGGGCAAGACCCTCTCTTCTCATTCCTTCTTTAGGAGGAGGACAGGACTCTCATGACTACATTCGCTTTGCAGGACACAAAAAAAGAATATTAAGAAAAAATACATGTGTTGCACCTAACTTTATGTGTGGACTCAATCCTAGAGTTCCAGAAAACATTCCTTTGACTTGTCAAAAGAATCTTCCTGAATATCCAAATTGGAAATTTTTTGATTTTAAGTCCAAAGAATGCCCTCATCATTGGAACATCTTTGTTGCTCTCTATGAAAAAAGGTGTGACAGCTTACGGTGCTATGCAGGAGGAAAAACGTTTGGATTGATGGAAGTTGTTGAAGCGAGTCGTTTTAAAAATTTTGAAGACTTTAGACTCAAAGTTGTTATGCAAAACGGAAGAACTCATTTTAAATCTGGGAAAAAAAACCATTACAAAAAAACAGATGGAACTTCAGTAACCTTCCTTCCTGCCCGCTCTTTACTGAGAACATGGGAAATCACTCACCTAAATGGAAAGAAACAACAAATTCGTTTCAGAAAATGGCCTTTTCATTCAGGAGATTTAATTCGTTCTAGCGGAAATGGTGAAATTGAAATTCGATTTCCAGAAGAAAAAAAATCACTGATTTTGGATTTTAAGAATCGACTCTACCCTCTTGAGTACGAACGTTTTTGGTAAATGGACTTTTTAAGAGCTCGATAAAAGTTAAATCTGTACGTTGATCATCAAGTCCAATTTCATGGTTTTTCACATCGGACCAATCATAATCTTGAAAAGTTCCAAAGAGTCGATCCCAAAAAGATAAAAAATTACCATAATTTTTATGATAAAATTTCGGTTCTCTAAAATGATGAACCCGATGCATAGGAGAAGTAATGAGTATTTTAGACACCCACTTCTCTACCAAAGGAGGAAAACTCCAATTTGCATGAGTAAATATCGCAAAAGAACTTAGTAAAATTTCATAAATTAAAAAATCAGAAAATGGAATTTGAAATAAAAAAAGAACCCCTATCTTAAAAAGATAAGACAATAAAATCTCAATGGGATGAAATCGAATTCCCGTCGAAACATCAAAATAAATATCCTGATGATGAACTTGATGAAGCTTCCACAAAAGTGAAACCTCATGCATAAGGCGATGCTGAAAATAAATGAGCAAATCCAAAAAAAGACAAACAAAAATAACACGAACCCAACCAGGAAAAAAAGACCAACTTCCAAGATCGAAAGAACGAGGTATTCCCAATAAACTCACTCCCCATAAAAGTGGACGACTTATTAAAATTAAACCAAAATGACGAGTCAATCGATTGAATTGACTCATTTTTTGATGAACGTATGGTCGAAATGTTTCTAAAACAAAAAACAGAACAAATAGAAATAAAAAAATAAACGTTCGATTCATCTTATAAAATAGTATCCTTTAAAAAAAGCAAATCATCTTTTGATTTCCAATTCACATTAAAGTGAAGTCCTCTACTCTCTTTTCTCGACATCGCTGATTTAACAATTAAATCAGAAACATGACAAAGATTCCTTAATTCAATCAAATCTCGAGTCAAAAGATTCTCCCAATAAGCCTGTCGAACCTCTTCTTTAATCATTTGAATTCTTCGATGAGCTTTTTCTAAACGACGGTCACTTCGAACAATTCCAACATAATTCCACATCAACGTCCTTAACTCTAACCACGCAGCTGCAATATCAATTTTTTCTTCCAATGGAGTTGCTTGCCCCACATCCCATTGAAAACTTTGAACAACCGAATGACTATGTAGAGGGTCTTTATTCTCAGTATTCATTTTTTTAGAGATACGATCGGCAAATACAATTGCTTCTAATAACGAATTACTCGCTAATCGATTTGCTCCATGAACCCCTGTTGAAGCCACTTCTCCGACTGCGTAGAGTTGCTTAACTGTTGTTTGTCCCCACTCATCTACCCAGACACCTCCACAACAGTAATGAGCAGCAGGAACAACAGCTAGTGGTTCTCGAGATGGATCTAATCCAAGTGATTCACATTTCTTTAAAATCATTGGAAATTTATCTTTAAATTTCTCTTCTGAAAAACAAGTAGTATCCAAATAGACACTTGAGTTTCCAGATTTTTTCATTTCAAAATCAATCGCTCGCGCAACAATATCTCTAGGTGCAAGAGAACCTCTGGCATCGTAGTCTTTCATAAACGCTCTGCCACTCTGATCAACTAATTCCGCTCCTTCTCCTCGAATCGCTTCTGAAATTAGAAAATTTTTCGCTTCAGGATGGAAAAGACATGTTGGATGAAATTGAAAAAACTCTAAATTTGAAACTCGAGCGCCTGCCCGATAAGCCATGGCTATTCCGTCTCCAGTTGCCGTATCTGGATTAGAAGTATAGAGGTAGGTTTTCCCCGCTCCTCCCGTAGCTAAAAAGGTTGAAACACCTAAAACTGTTTTTACATATCCTTTTTTTTCATCTAAGAGGTAGGCTCCAATACAGGTTCTTTGGTCTGAAGACAGGATCAGATCTATAGCCACATGGAATTCGAAGATCTCAATTTTTGGATGGGTTTTTACTTGCTGAATTAATGCATCCATCACAGCTCTACCTGTCGCATCATCTGCGTGAAGAATTCTTCGTTTTCCGTGCCCTCCTTCTCGATGTAGATCAAAAACTTCTGTTGGATCTACAGAGACATCTTTTCTACGCGTGAATTCTACGCCCCACTTGATGAGTTCTTCAATTCGGCGTGGACCCTCTTCAACGCAAAGCTGAACTCGGTCAATCTGGCAAAGACCTGCACCTGCCACTAAGGTGTCTTGCACATGATCTTCGAAACAGTCTTTTTTAGACCAAACCGAAGCAATTCCTCCCTGTGCATATCGACTAGCGCCTTCATCGATTTTTCCTTTAGTAAAAATAGAGACGGGGCCTTGATCTGCAAGCTTCAATGCAAGAGACAAACCTCCAATCCCACTTCCTAAAACCAAAAACTTGACGCTTTCTACTGACGAAGACACCATGCATCAGTCTTAACATAACTCCGCTCTGTATGATAAACTTCTTCCTGGGGGAAAAGAAGTTCAATGAATGAAGTTGCTAAGTTAATTGAAACAAAGAAAAAAACCTGGCTCGCTGTTCCTTTTTTATTTGCTGCAGCGACCCTTGGACTCGTCATTGGATTTCAAGGAGAGCTTCAAAAAAAAGAAGCCGCTTTTTTTAAAACTCAGGAAAAACTAAATCAAAAAACAAATCTCGTACTTCAAACTCTAGAAAACAAAATCTCAAGAGTAAGAAATTCTGCGATGGAAACTGTTGCTGATTTAGAACGCCCCATTCAAAGCAGTGAAATTGTTCATCTCGTTGCATTTGAAACTTCCGGAAAAAATGTCATCCGAGTTCTTCAAAATAAAAAAAATTCTCAATTTTACGAAGAAAACAATCAAGCTTCTGCGCATCGAACTTTTGTAACCTTAAAAAATTGGATGCAATCTAAACACTTCAAACCACATGGTCCAAAGACTCAGTGGTTAGAAATTCCTCAAACAGATTCTCAAGGCCCCACTTTTGGTCTGGTTATTCAATCAAAAATTCAAAATACAGATTCACACGCAGTTGTTTTAGCTCTTTTAAAGCCGCAATTTTTTGATTCTACGATGAAGGCCATCTCTCGAGCTTATCTAGTTAGTGGCTCAGGAAAACTCATTCATCATTTCCAGAAAAACCTCATTGGTCGATCTTTAGTAAATAGTCCTTTTTTTAAAGATCAACTCTCCTCACTTTTTGGCGGAATCGAAACCTCAGGCAGCAGTGACCTCATTAGTTTTGATCAAAAGAAGGTTCTTGCTGGATTTTCTCAAGTGATGGGACTTCCCTTAGTTCTTGTCGTAGAAGCTTCTTATCCAAAAGTTCCAAGTGCTCCCACAGACACATGGATTCCTATTGGCTTGATGAGTTTTGGGGCTTTCTTATTTTTATTTTCTGTTATTGGAATTTTCAAAAAAAGAAAAAGAAAAAAAATAGAACTCAAAGAAGAACCAAAAGAAGAAGAGAACAAAAATAAAGAAGAAAATATTGCTCTTACTCCAGAGATCACTCCAGCGATGGAGGTTCCAGGCTTTGCAAAGCAAAGCTCAGGCTATGGTAAAGATGACTTTTCTGGAATTCTCAACGCCAACACCCCTTCTGTAGGTATGATTGTTTCTCAGTTTCAATCGATGGCGACGCGAATCCGAGATCCTCACCTCATCTTCAACATGCTGTGTGAGTCGACTGCACAACTTTGTGAAAGCCCGGCTTTATATTTTAGTTTCGAAGAAAAAAGTGGAGAAGCAGGACTGACAACTGACTCAGGTTTTGAAGCTCACGAATCTCCAACTTATCTCAACTTTTCAATTGACTCAAAAACTCAGGAAGAAATCCTAAACCTAGCACAAAAAGGACGAGTCGCATCCCTCGCTCACTACGGCCCCCTTGCCAACCTTCTTTTAAAAAAGCTCGGGGTAGCACACTTTGAAGCATGGTCCCTCACCTCATATTTGGATCCACGAAAAAATCAGATTACGCGCCCTCGACTTCTTGGTATCCTAGTCGTAGTCCAAGCAGGGCTACAAAGCTCTGCTTCAAGAGATGCTTTAATGAGTATGATGAGAACGACAGGAATTGTTTTTGAGCAAAATAATCAAACCCAACCGATGCAAAATCCTCCTCAAGAGCAAAAACCTACGCTCCAATTATAAAAATCTTTTAAAAAAAAATAAAAAACAGAAACTACTTCCAATGATCAAAGCCAATGGTTACGGTCATGGACTTTCCTGGGTCATTGAAAACCTTTATGATCAACCCCATCTTTATGGGTTTGGGGTAGCAACTCTCAGTGAAGCTTTGAAAGCTCGGATTGTACTCAACACGCTTCAATCCTCATTACCTATCCTCGTCTTTTCTGGAGCGACCCCTCTTGAAGAGTGGATGATTGAAGAATTAAAAAAAAATAAACTTCGTCCAGTGATTACTTCCATCTCAGACTTAAAAAAAATACTGAAATACAAAATTCCATATGATTTGAAATTCAATACGGGAATGAATCGACTAGGCATAGAGGTCAAAGAACTCTCAAAGGTAAAAAAACTCATCACCCCTTTTCCTCCCATCACTGTTCTCACTCATCTCGCTCAAGCCTATCGCCCTCGTTCCTCTTTAAGCCAACTCCAAAAAAAGAACTGGATTAAAATTAAAAGCGAAATAGAAATTTGTTTTCCAGAAATCGAATTTCATATTGGCAATACAGGAGCGATTCTTAAAGAGAAAATTTGGAATTTAGATTCTTTGGGGTCAATCGTTCGACCAGGAATTGGACTCTATGGATCTTCAGGAGATCTTCATACAGAATCTTCTCTAAAACCCGTAATGAGTCTTTTTGCACAAATTTTATCTCTCAGAGAAATTTCGAAAAACGATCGAGTCGGATACGATGGTACTTACTGCGCATCAAAAAAAGAACGAATTGCTCAACTGGGAATTGGTTATGGCGACGGGATCTCTCGACTTTATTCTGATCAAGGAGAAGTTTTTCATCAGAAAAAAAGAGCAAAACTCGTAGGAAGAGTAAGCATGGATCTCTTATCTGTAAAAGCTCAACCTTCTTGGAAAGTAGGCCAATGGGTTGAAATCTTTGGAGAAAATATCACTAGCGATGAAATTGCCTCACTGACTCAAACGATCTCGTATGAAGTTTTGACTTCTCTCACAGATCGAGTACAAAGAGTCTATGTCGACTGAAAATGTAATTGAGATCCGTGGACTCCATAAGAGTTTTCGTAATGGGAGAGACAAAGTTCTTCAAGGAATTGATTTGGACTTTCCAAAAGGAACGCTCACCTACATTTTAGGTCCTTCTGGAACTGGAAAATCTGTACTCATTAAGCATATCCTAGGCCTTCTTCATCCGGATCAAGGAGAAATAAGAGTTTATGGAAAAAATCTTGCGGACATTCCAGATCGTGATCTTGCAGAACACAGAAAAGTTTACGGAATGCTTTTTCAAAACTCAGCTCTGTTTGACGACCGCAGTATTTTTGAAAATGTCGCCTTTCCTCTTCGAGAACACACACGCCTCACCGAAGAAGAAATCACAAAAAAAGTAAACAATACGTTAAGCCACTTAGGACTTAAGGGTCGATACGACAAACTCCCCAACGAACTCTCTGGAGGAATGAAAAAAAGAGTAGGACTTGCCAGAGCGATTATTCGAGAGCCTTCAATTCTCCTCTATGATGAACCGACAACGGGGCTCGATCCTGTGACTCGAACCACTGTAGACTCGTTAATTGAGCAGATGAAAAGAGAGTTACAACTGACTTCTGTCGTCATTAGTCATGATATTCCTTCTGCTTTACTTCTGGCTGATCACATTGCTTTTTTAAATCAAGGAAAGGTCGCATTTTATGGAACACCCGCAGAATTTAGAAAATGTGATCATCCTTTGGTCATGGCATTTTTAGAAGCAGAACAGAGAACAGTGAAAGCTCTTGTTCAATAGACAATTTTATTGGGGTTTTGAGAAATCGGGGTTATTCTTAGAAAGATGGACTTATGGCTGGTACGTACTTCACAAAATATGATTGTGGGGCCCTACCCTAAAAACCAAATCGCTGAACTCATCAAACATGGAGATCTTTGCCAAGAGGATGAGGTTTGTCCTTCGTCTGGTTATTGGTTTTTCTTGCATGAAAGAAGTGAAGTAAAAAAACACTTTGATCTTACGGTTCAATCTAGAACCTCTTCTTCAGAAGAGGATATTACACAAACTGAGACTCAGACAGAAACACAAACTGAGACCTTAGCAGGTCCCGAAATTAAAAAAAAAGAACTCCAAGAGGATTTGGAAAAAATAAACAAGGCCATCGCCGAGAATCATCCAAAAAAGGAAATAATAACACTTCCCCCTCAAGAAAAAAGAGACTCAAAATTTAAAGTATTTGCTTATTGGTTTTTCTTTCTGGTGTTCTTTATTCTCATTTATCTATTCGTTTTAAGAGACCTAAAAAATTAAACGATTCTTTTTTTTTGCTTTAAAATAGGTTTTCTCTCTCTTCGGCCTTCGTGGATCGAGAAAAAATAAATCTTTTATTGGAGTATGTTTTTCTTGAAAGGACTCATTGAGTTTGTGAAGTAGTTGGTTTTTCCGGTGATGAAGCTCTGTTCTCCAACCTGGATGATCTACCTCAACCCATAGTACGGAATCTCGAACCGTTCTTGCTCGAGCATATTTTGCAATCATGGGACCCACCACAGATTCCCATCGCTGAATGACCTCTGCTTCAGCCATTCTTTGAGAAAATCGTGGATTCGACTGCTCCAAGGCAGAAAGTGCTTCTTTCAAGGCATTCCAACTCATACTTCTGCAGCTTAGCATACGCGTTCCTTAAAAGTCCCCAATAACGCAAACTTTAATTTTTTAATCAGTTCTCTTTCAAATCCATCATCCTAGCATTGACTCTCCTGATTGAAAAAAGATAGAGTGGCTCGATGAGGTATCTTTGGCTCATTTTTTCTCTGATTCTTTCTAGCTGTGGTTATGGACTCCAAGGGTCTAAGAACCTCCTTCTTGAAAAAGAAGGAATTAAAACCGTTTATGTTGAGTCTTTAGAAAACCAGACCTTTAAAGCAGGTGTGGAAAATCTCGTCTACAATGAACTCGTTAGAGCACTCATGAGTCATCGTACCGTTCGAGTCGTCAGTAAACCTGAACATGCAGATGCAATTATTTCCGGAGCCGTCACCCAAGCAGATTACTCCAGTGTGGTTCAAACTCCAGCATCTAATATTACCCCACTGGGGACAGGACCTGCGACTCGCCTTGTAACGACTCGGTACCAAGTGATCCTTACTTGTAGTTTTGGATTAAGAAAACGTACTCCTTCTGGAGAAGAAGGAATTTGGTCTTCCTCTTTTGCAAGAGCTAAACAATTTCCTGCAAACAATCAACTCGGCGCACTCGGAACCACTTCTGCACTCATTAATGAAAGTGAATTTGACAGAGCGCTCCAAGATCTCTCTGCTAAAATGATGGGCGAAGTTCATGAATCTATGCTAGGGCTTTTCTGATGCCTCAACTTGAACCCAAAGTAATTCAAAAAGAACTGAAAGAAGGATGGATTTGGCCCTGTTATTGGATTTATGGAACGGAAGCATTAAAATCCAAGGAGCTCCTTAAAAGAATTAAAGCACAGGTTTTAGGAAAAAAATCGAGTCAATCTCTGTTTGGAGGAGGACTCAGTACAGAGACTCTAGAAGGAGCCGAAGTCAACGGAGCTCAAATCGCAGATAGTGCACAAAGCCTTTCTTTAGGAGGAGGAATCCGTTTTATCGTCGTTAGAGACGCACATCTCATCAAAGAACCTGAAGCTCTTGAAATTCTTCTGGGAGAGAAACAAAAAAAAGAAGACCTTTCTTCTGTATGTGTTTTTTTATCAAAAGATTTAGATAAAAGAAAAAAGTTCACAAAAACTCTAATTAAAAAAACGGCTGTCATAGCATGTGAAGCAATTAAAGATCATGAGCGAGGGGCATGGATCGATTTTTTAGCAAAAAGAAAGAAAGTCAAACTGGATTCTTCAATGAAAGGATTACTCACCGGACTTGATCCTTGGAGTTTAGAACTCATTGAACAGGAATTAGAAAAAGTTTCACTTGCTCAACACTCAGGACAAGATCCTTCAGAAGTCATTCTTGGTTCTTTAGGTGGAAAAGGAGGAACGGATTTATTCTTATCTTCTTTTTTTCAAAGAAAGCAAAAACCAGCCTTAGAACACCTCTCTCATTTTAGTGAAGAACCAGAAAAAGCGATCCCTCTTTTAGGGTTAATGAATTGGAATGTCAGACAACTTACCCTTGTTGTTTCAGACCTTCAAAATCAAACTCGAAATGCCCATCTCCCTCCTTTTTTACAAAAGAAGATGCTTTTATGGGCAAAACACTGGTCTTTAGAAGAACTCACTTCCTTACAAAAAGATTTAGGAAAGCTCGACTTTGAAACAAAACAGTCTCCGAGGATCGCTTTAGGGTCATGGACCTCTTTAATCAACAGAAACTGCAGACTGTTTGAATCCACTCATTGATTAAAATCATCAGAAAACAACTCTCATCCATCTCAAAAGCTCTCTCTGGATAATTGAGTGAAGAATTTTAAAAAAACACCTCTGATCCCCGCAGGAAAGACTAGAAACTCAGTGTCAAATCAGGCATGATCAACCTAATCAACAGAATCGGAGCGTCCTATGAAATCAAATTCACGTGTTTTTAATTTTAGTGCTGGTCCAGCAAACTTACCCGAATCAGTTTTAAAGCAAGCTCAAGAAGAGATGCTCAATTACCAAGATTGTGGGATGAGTGTCATGGAAATGAGTCATCGATCTAAAGACTATGAAGAAATCCATCAGGGGGCGATCGATACCGCAAAAAGACTCATGGGACTCGGGGACGACTATTCCATTTTATTTATCCAGGGAGGAGCTAGCCAGCAGTTTGCAATGGTTCCACTCAATTTTGTGGAAAAAGGCTCAGCGATAGATGTTGTCCACACCGGCGCATGGACAAAAAAAGCAATGGGTGAGTATCAATATTTTGGAGATGTTCACACGGTCGCCTCAGGAGAATCTAAAAATTTCGTCGAACTTCCGAAAGTTGAAATCGAAAATATGAGTGAAAATCCTGCACTTTTGCACTACTGCTCAAACAACACTATTTTTGGGACTCAGTGGAAGTCTTTTGTTCACCACCCGAAAGCACCTACCGTGATCGATATGTCGAGTGACTTTTTATCTCGAGACATGGACTTTACTCAGTTTGACCTCATCTACGCAGGCTCTCAAAAAAATCTCGGTCCTGCAGGGATGGCTCTTGTTGCGATTAAAAATGAAATGCTCGATCGAGGGAAATCAGATATTCCGAAATACTGGCAATATCGAGCTCATAAAGATGCAAATAGCCTTTACAACACCTCCCCCACTTACACGATCTATCTTTGTGGACTCGTTCTATCGTGGATCGAAAAACAAGGAGGCCTCAAAGGAATTGAGTCTTTGAATCAAGAAAAAGCAGGTCTTCTCTATTCGACCATTGATCAAACGGACTTTTATTCTTCTCCAGTAAAAGTAGAAGATCGATCTCCAATGAATATTGTATTTCGGGTAAAAAATGGTGATGAAGCGCTTGAAAAGAAATTTATCGAAGAAGCTAAAGCTGAAGGCTTAGTTACCCTCAAAGGCCACAGATCTGTAGGGGGATTAAGGGCTTCGATTTACAATGCTCATCCGATTGAAGGGGTAAAAGCTCTTTGTTCCTTTATGAAGGATTTTGAGCAATCAAACGGATAATAACAAACAAAAGAAGTCAATATTAAAGGCAAAGGAGGTCAATCTACTTCCTTTGCCTTTGACTTTTGTAAGCAGCTTGGATACGTCCACAAATGACTTTTGGGGAAAAGGAGCATTTGTGCTGCGGAAGCTGCGTCTTTTCATCTTCATTCCATGCATTTTTCTTAGCGGATGTATTGTTCGTATTGGAAATACAGGAACTGCCGAAATTGCAAGTACGGTTCAGCTCAGTCAGGCGTTTTCAAAAGAACTCTCTTATGAGTGGGAAAGTCTCGATGAGCTCCATATGGACTTTCCAATTACCAAAGAAAATTTTTCATTTGTCGAAACAGATGATTCTAAAATTAAAGTCACTTTTCATCTGATCAGCTCAAATGAATACCAGCTTCAAAGTTATATCGATGAAATTATTCTTAATCAGGTAGTGGACATGGTGTCACTTTCTCAGGAAGGAATCATTCCCTGCACTCTGCTAGAGATCCAAGGAGTCACTTATATTCATGGACTCTGTATAGAGAAAGTTGAAATTGCAATTCCAAAAACAACAAACCTTCAAGTTTGGCTTCAAACCAAGTGGATTAACTTCAAAGCGACTCCTGATTTCACTCACATGAATCAAAAAGTTGTAAACGAGCTGATAAATGCAAGTCTCGCTCTTTCTTTTGATAGTAGTCGAATAGAAATGCTCAGAGGATTATCTCTTGAAATCAAAGAAGAACGCTTTATCACCGTAAGAGAGCTCATCAGACTCATTCAGACGATGTCACATACCACTACCTATTTTGAAGTGATCGAACTCTTTTCTGGAAGGATCATTGATACGGAGAATGCGTATCTCATTACTGATCTTTTTGAATTAGATGAGGATCGATTAAATGCATATGAATGGATAAGAAAATGAAGCAACTCTCTTTTTTAATACTTTTTGTATCAACTCTTTCTTTCTCTCAAGGAATTCCAGCCCTTCTCATTGAAGGAAAACCAGGAACTCCTGCTCAAGGATTGATGTGGGTCATCCCTCAAGAACAAAACGATCCCCAACCGAAAAACGAAATCAGTGCAGGAGCATATGCTCATTATCAAGGACGTTTTGGTCGCACCCCTGAAAAAAGTCATGGACTCAATTCGGGAGTTCAATTTCAATGGCTAAGATGGGACGAAAAAGGACATTACTTCTCCCTTGAAAGTGCGCTTGGTGGAAGTACGGATCAAAAAATGTTAGGAAATCTTGGTTGGAAGTATTCTTTTAATCAAAAAGACAAAAAACTTTCATGGGTTGTTCCTATCATTGGTTCTGCTCGATTTTCTGCAGAACCCAATACAACTCAAGTTGACCTCAGTATGTTTGGGATGACCATGGGATCAAAACGTTGGATTGGGGGACTGGTCTTTAGTTTTATTCCTTTTCAAAAGCCAACCGGAAAATTAAAAGATGGTGCTGTAGCAGATCCTGTTGTTTCCTACGGAGGAGATATCCTTCTTTTTGGGAGATATGAACCTAAAGACTTTCTCTTTATTAAAGGAGAAATTCGTTATTCAGGATCACAAAGTATGAGAATGGCTTTCAAAGCTGAAAAAAATGGTGATCACGTCACTCAAGATCAGGTTGGCTTTGGAAATAATCAATATCATCGATTCGAACAAAAGTTTGATCTTGGATTTAAAATCAATAAAATCCCTGTTGGAAAACTCTTTTTTAGTTTTCACATGGAAACAGAAGAAATTATAAGTGACATTCTTTATTTCAATGCAACAGGATTAAAAAAACCGGTTGAAGATCGTGATGAAAAATTTTTCCACCTTCAAACAGGATTAACTTTTGGCTGGATGTACTAGAATTTTAATGAATCACAATGATTTCATCTTTTAAAAGAGAACGAATTTTATTGAGTTTTTTAAATAAAAAAATCAGACTTTCTTTTTGACTCAACCCCTTTAAAGGCTCAAAATTATCTTCAAAAAAGAATTTTTGTTGCTCTACAGAAAGGCTCTCTAAATATTCCTGAAGAAAATTATAGAGTTCAAATTCATCCCGAGTCGTAAGAAAAACTTCTCGATCAGTTAAGACAGTTTGTATCCAATCAAAAGGATCATTTCCAGAAAATGAGACTGCTTGAGCAAATTCTAAAAGAGCATCAGCGCGAGTAAAATCGTCATTTCTTTTAAAGTGATAGTCCGATTGATACAAATAAATAAACATAGCAGATCCTAGGTTTCCTAAGTATTCATCAAAGTAACTCACAGTTTCCTGAAAGAGCATTTGAGACAATCCTCCAATAGAACGGTGAACTTTAGAAGAAAGCATTCCTCCTGAGTATTTCTTTTCTAACCAAGAAATCCATTCATAAAAAAAACGAGCAATACGAGATGATCGATTGATGATTTCATCAGGAAAAACAAGAATAGCACCGTGATAATTTAAATCATGAATTTTTAAATTCCCTCGGTCATCCAAAGGAATTTTTTTCTCATAAGCAAATTTTTTAAGAAAAACTTTTCTTTCAAGATGAGGTCGACCTTTATAATGACGGGATCTATGAGAGAAAAACCGATAATTTAAAAATGCCTCATCTCCTGGATGGAGGTCATGATCTAAATTAAAATAAAAAATCGCTTCATTTAACGAGTGAAGATTTAATGGAAGCGCATAGGTCTCAATATCTCGATGCCTTTTATTTCCGTGCCAATCAAAAAGAAGCGCTTTAGAGAGCTCCACACCAAAAACCCTTCCAGTGAGAGCGAAAGAAACCTCTCTTGAGTTAGCCGCCTCAAGGCTCGCTCCCCCACCTACAAAAAAGTAATCCATTCCTGCTGCTTCATAAAAAATGACCTGATCATCTTCAATCTCTACAGCAGACGTCAGAACTCCTCCTGCGACCCCATGATAGTCAGAGAGCTTAAAAATCTCAGGACAGTTCGCCCAGGAACGAACCGCAGAAAAAAGAATTAGAAATAAAAACCGCTTCATTTCATACTTTTTTTATCAACTTAAGACAACTAAGTCAACCTCTGAAAATAATTATAAGTATTTGATTTTAATATTTTTATTTTATTTACTTTTTATATTTTCCACAAACCACTAAATAACGCGCCTTTTAAAATTGATTTTAATATTCAACATAGATATAAAGCGGCTCATGAAAATACAACTCTTTAGCATCTTGTTTGCTCTTTCTTTTGTACCTTCTGCATTTGCGGTATGTACAAACACTTCCTTAAAAAAAGCATTCTTATTTTCAAAAAATGCAAATCCCTCTCAAATTATTTTCACTGATCCGGGGAAAGAGTACACCGCTGCTTTTGGACATGTCGTTATTCAAATTGAAGGAAAAGTAAAACAAGAGTCTTACCAAAAAGACGATCAGGGAAACTGGGCTCTTTGTGATGACACTGCATTCATTGATGGAACTTGGTTTTTTGAGTTTGGAGTTGTTACCACCACCCCGAAGCCGATACAGATGCTTAATTTAGAAACTACTAACGAATATCAAATTATTTCAAAAAAGAACCATCCCCTCTTAAAAAGACCAAAATCAGAAATTCACTCTTATCGACTCAATCTGAGTCAAGATCAAAAAGAAACTCTTATCACTAAAATTAACGACTCTCTTCAGCTTAAAAGAAATCAGTATGGATTTATAAAAAAGAACTGTAGTTCTCGAATTGGAGATATGATTCTCGAATCAACGAACACAATACATGTTGTGGAAAAAATAGATTCAAAAAACAGGACCGTTGGCCAATTGGTTCGGGACTCCATGCAAAAGGCAGTTGACCTTCATGGAAAACTCATTATGGTTTCAAGGGCAAAATCTGTCGTCCATCAAGTGAATCAACTGGAACGTTTTATTACAAAGGACCTTTCTGATGATCTAAAAATGGTCATTCTTGGATCGATCAACCCAAAAGATAAAGATGCTTATGCTAAATCAGTCGACGAATGGGTTCAGAAGACAGCACAAATCGTTTACGACCATCCTCTGATTTTTGGAAAAAGTGAAATTAAAAGACTCGCCGATGAGGTCTCAAAACCCGGATCTACCTATGGAAAGCTCTCAGCCAGAGAATCCTGGTTTCTTCCAAAAATGATGGAAGACGATCTTAAAGATCTAATAAATCCTTCCACTGGTCAGCCCATGATTTCTCCTCTGTAGAGAAGTAATCAAAATTTAAAGCCTGATTATATTCTTCCTGAGTAATTTTTCTCATATGAAGAAGATCATCAAGAATTCTTCTTATTTTTCTTTTTTTATACTTAGAAATTTCTTGGTTTTGATGAACAGACAGATAGTTCTTTCTTGGTGAAGGAAGCATCAAAGCAAAATATAAACCATGAGCAAGTTCAAGTTGAGAAATGTTTTTTTTGAAATAAAACTGAGCTGCTTGCCTGACTCCATAAACTCCGGGTCCGAGCTCTGCTACATTGAGATAGATTTCTAAAATTTGATCTTTACTCAACTTTCTTTCCATTTGAAAAGTCGTCCAGAGCTCCTTTAGTTTTCTTAAGATTGTTTTTCTTTTAGATAAAAATACGTTTTTTACTACTTGTTGAGAGATTGTGCTGCCACCATAAGCATATTTTTTGAGTCGATAATTTTTCTTTGCAGCTTCCCAGATCGCTTCAAAACTCACACCATAATGATGATAAAAACCACCATCTTCACTAAAGACAATCGCTCTTTGTATAGAAACTGGAATCTCTGCTAAAGTCACCCAAACCGGTTGAGGGATTTTGAATTTCTTTTTTCGAGCATCTTCTTTCACCCTACGAATTGCTTGTTTTTGAATTTGAGGATAAGTCATTCTAGACAGTTTTGGGCTCGTCTTAACGATTGCAATCGTAGCGACTCCACCTAAAAAAAATAAAATAAGGAATGTTGCGGCAATACGAATCCTCGGAATTTTAGCCATTCATTTTATTTTTCATGAAAAAAGAAGAGGTTCCTAACTTTTTATTCGTCAATATTTTGCCAAAAAAATAAAAAAGAAAAGAATAAACTCTTCTTTTATTGACCCCAACTCACATCCCTTTTAGCCTAAATTTATGTCTAAACTATTATCTTCTGCGATGAGCTTCTTTCTTCTTTCTATCCTGCTTTTAAGCTTGAGTTGTACCTCAACACCCAAATCCAGAGGCTATCAAAACTTTGTAGGTGCAACAGATGAAATTCATACCTGGATGAGAGAAAGCGAAAGTAAAACCTATCAAAGCTTTCCCAATATGAATCAAGTGAGAAACCACGTTAGAGAAAGATTTACTCATTCTGATTGCTACCTCATTACTGAGGCAACTACTCAGTGGGGGCTTTTTGAGCCTGAAGTTTTTATGGAAGCAAAAGGACACTTTTCAAAAAAAACAGCATGGGTTTTTGCACCTCCTCTTCTTGATGAACAAAGAGCATTTCCAACCCCTGCAGTTCCTGCAGGAACACCGATTTTTAGAATTGACCAAGATGCTCCGCATGGTCCAGAAACGATTCGTGCCCTTCAAAATCTAGTCGGAGATAAAACTCGTTGTGTTCAATTTGATGTGATTGAATCCAAAGGAGAAGAAATCAACCATGTCATTGTGGCTTCACGAATACTACGAGTCGATACTGCGACCGCTCCTCAATCAGAAAAAAAACCAGCTCCTAAAAAAGTGGCACCAAAGAAACAAGATACAAAAAAAACAACACCTCCTAAAGCTGAGAAAAAACCTTAGAGACAAAAAGCACCCCGAGCTCATTTGACTCCACATTCTTAGAGCCGTTTCGCACCTTAATTCACTGCGTTTAACTCGTACGCGTATTTTCAGAAAACTGTTTTTATTACAAATAATTAGAAACACTCATTGGCACACTCCCTGCTCTTAGGTCTGTTCATGAATAGTAAAGAAGCGTTTTGCTTCTTGAAGAATGAAACAGAAGGGACACTGTATGAACTCTAGAACACGACATCGGATGAGCTTAAAATTAGCCTCACTACTCGCATTTACTTCACTGCTGACTTATGGGGTTTCTGCAAAAGCAGACCTCAGACGCCCTATCCAAGACACTCAACATCAATATATTGGTCAATACGTAAAAGGTCGTACTGTTTTTTCTTTAGAATCTCTTTTTAGGCTTCGAGGGCGAGTTGTTCAATCCGTCATTGTCCATGGAAGAGCTGATTTTGGACCCCTTCAACTCACCATCAAAGGAGATCGCTTACAAACACTCGCTCGAGGAGTACTTTCATTAAGAGATCGCTCAACTCAACTCAGACTTCTCTCCCAAGCGAGAAGCATGAGACTCATCGCTGAAGGAAGTGATGCTTATATTGAGTCAATCACTGTTGTTTTTGGGAGAAGAACAAGGCCCGGACTTCGACTTCATCGACAGATTCATTTTCCGGTTCGAGGAATTCAAACTCTTTCATTGACATCACTTTTTCAACTTCAGAACTATCGAGGAATGCAAGTTTCATCAGTGACTTTACAAACTCGAAGTCGTCGATTCAGCAGAAGTAGTGCTCGAGTCTGTAGTTATCGATACTGTTCTGAAGCTGTTTCCCTTCAATCTCGAAATGGAATCAGTACGATCCATTTGAGGGGACAAAATATTGGACGCGAATTGAACGACCTGTCGCTAGAGTTGCGCGGAGATTTAAATATAGAGAGTGTGAGTATTCAGCTCGTTCATTTTCGTCCTCGGGTACGACCATTGCCTCAGCCGATGCCCCGTCCCAGACCGGTTTTAGTGCCGCGGTCGTACCCAATCCAATAGTCTCCTTAAAATCTAGGAACCTATGAATAAAGCCAATGCCCCACAAGCGTTGGCTTTATTTTCTTTTTCTCAGTTCTTTTCTATAAAAACTAAATTAATCAACATTGATCACTCTTTGTAAGCACAATGATTACAAAACAATTGTGCATCGCGTAATTATCTTCTATACCCCTTTCATGAACTTAAAACCTTCTCCATCTGAACTTCTCAGAAATTCACTTGGTCGCCTTCAAAGAAAAAGACCAGCTTATTCTTCACGAGCCCTTGCTCGAGATCTCGGTGTCAGTTCCGGGTACATGAGTATGATTCTTTCAGGGAAACGCTCTGTACCGATTGAACGTGCCGAAGAGCTTGCAGATATACTTGGAATGGAAGCAGCAGAGAAGTCTTTATTTTTTCAATCTCTTTCTGAGAAAAATGAAAAAAACAGAAAAAAACTCAAAATCAAAACTCAATCATTTTTAGAGTACGATCAAATTACGCAAGACAAATTTAATTTAATGAGTGATCGATATCACATTGCATTCATGGATCTCTGTACTACCTCACAGTTCAAAAATGATCTTTGTTGGATTGCAAAAAAATTGAAAATCACAGAACTGGCTGCGCAGGATATCCGAAATAGACTTTTAAGACTTGGTCTGATTACAGAAACCCCAGAAGGTTCTTTAAAGAAAACTCATAAAAAATTTTATGTCCCTACCTCTGGCCCCAATGAGACCATCAGAAAATTTCACGATTCAATGATTGAAGCCGCAAAAGAAGAGCTTTCAATCCGATCTCCAAAAAATATTAAAAATCGATTTATCGGTGGAGTCACTCTCTCTGTTGAACCCAATAAAATAAAAGAAGCGAAAGCAACGATTGATCGCTTTCAAGAAGAAATCGTTAAACTGTGTTCAACAGCTTCATCAACCGAAGTTTATCAATTGAATATTCAATTTTTTCCACTCACAACCCCCGAAGGAGACCTCAAATGAAATATTTTTTTAACCTCGCTCTAACTTTATTAGTGAGCATCAATGCATACGCTCTTGGAGAAGAAGGCGCAAGCGCAGTCGGTGGCAATGACGAAGTGATCCGTGACTCTCGGGGAAAAGCCATCCCACATGATCTCGTTTGGAAAGCTGAAACCTTTCAAGCCATTCCAGATTCTTATTTAGAAAAATTGAATTTAAATGACTACCCTGAAGTGAAAAAAGAATTAGAACTCATGGCAGAAGTGACATTCATCAAAACATCAATAGACATTCCTTCCTATCTATCGACTTTCGATTATTATCTCGTTAAAGAGCTTTCACGATGTGAGAAACACGCAAAAAAATCAGAATGTGCAGCCACTCACCGGTACCTTCATTTTTTTGATCAAAATAAAATAGATTTTGATTCAAATTGGGCGATTGAGATTAAAAACACAATCTTTTCTGAGATGATTAAATCTGACCCAAAACACCTTGCAATGATTATTTTTCATGAAATAGCTCATATTATAATGAGTTTTAATAATATTGGGTACGGCGACGAAGAACCGTATATCCTTACCGTAACCAAAGCAGCTCACTATCTTTCTCCCGTCTTAGAAAGACAGAGAAAAGGAGACCTCACGCCAATTTCAGAGGAAGAATACCAACAGGCGTTAAAAATGTCCTATCTCCACCGGAGAATCATCCCAGAGAGACCAGAACACATCACATACAAAATTCAACAAAGATTACTTGAAAAAGAAGATCGACTGAGTCTACTCAAAGGCGCTTTAATGCTCCTGGATCTTTATGAACCTGAAACTTATGTTCAAAGAAAAACAGGTGGAATTTGTCTCAACTGCCCAGAAATCGATGAAATCACAACAACAAATGAAGTGCCACTAGACTCTCTCTTTGTCTCAAGTGAACCTGTTGAAAAAATGGAAAACGTTAAACTAAGTCAATCCTTCGTCATTCTTATCAAAAATGATCAAAATCAATTCAAAATTGATTTACAAAATATTTCCTTAAGTAATTCCTTACTCATGACTAAAAAAAATAGCTACAGTAGCTCTTTCAAGCTGAGAATGAAAAATGTGGAGATAAAGAAGAACTCTCATGTTCTTCTAAATAAACGAATTGTTGAACAAAATGAATCTGCGTTTACTATCACCGATACTCAGATTCTAAACCAGAGTCGGATTGATATGAAAGGAAAACTTTCGCTGATTGACTCATCTCGTTTTAATGGATGTTTAATCGATCTTCACTCCTCCCTTCTCACTTCGAGTACTTGCACTAAAAGTAAAGTCGTCTCATCAAATATTCATGATTGGTACTACAAAAACAGCTTTCCTGAAGTATCTTTAAGTGATCTGACACTGAATGGAGCCACTCTCATCAATGATAGTCGTTATCACCTTTCAGAGATCAATCTACAAAATTCATCTTTATTTGCTTCCAATGTAGACTATAAGATCAATGAACGGTACTTCCCACTAGAAATAAAAAAAGTAAAAGCTTATGAAAGTCAAATCGAAGTTAAAAAAACGCTGATTTCAGATATTAAAGCTGAAAAAAGTAACCTCGTTTTTGTTGCTACTACTGAAAAGGGAAATCTTCATACAGATACCGATTGCTCTGGGCTTTCCTACATTCAAAGTGATGAAAACATAAGCTGTGGCTCCCTTGAGACAAAGATTCATCTTTGTCACCCTCATTATTATGATTCAATTCAAGAAAAAATCATCACTGCCAGCAAAAATGAAACCAGTAATTATACTTGGAATAGACTCTTAAAAAAAATAAATAAAAAACTGAGGAAAAATGGAGAAAACCCAATAAGTTCTCTTGAGCTTGCAAGGAGAATTCGAAAACGATTCGCCTCTGAAAACAACAAAAAGGCATTTAAGTGTGGTGGGTTTTCTGCGAAAGAAGCAAAATACTTTTTTATTAAAAAACTTTCAAATCGAGTGGTAAATGAAATTCTAAATCCATAAACCACACTCCCTCTCTCTCAAAAGTCCTTAGCGATCTTGTTCGCTGAGGACTTTTTCATTTTCATAAAGTTGATTTAATTTTTTAAAAAAGACCCTATAAATCTCTCTCTCTAAATTTTGGTCTAAATGCTGGACTTGTTCTACGATCCCTTGATACCTCGAAATCAATTGATGACTATTTGAAAACTCTTCTTTAAGAAGATAATCTTTAATCCCTATTCGATAACAAAAATTAATTTGTTTCACTGGTGCCTTCAGTCCTTTGCAAAAAGAATCCACTAAATGAATAGGAGCATTGTTCTTTTCATTTAATACTGTCGAAACCAAAACAGAGTCACATTTATTTGATAGATGAACACACACCGGCATCCCCACCATTTCCATAAACTCAATTCTGTGTTCGCTCACTAAAGGTTGAAAAGAAAAATTTAAATCATGAGCAAATCCAGAAAGATTCATCAAAATCAAAAAAACGTTCATTTGAGCACTCCTTAAAATACAATGCGAGGCATTATTAATACTGTTTTGCGTTATATTTTATTTTTTGGGAAGTTGCAAACCTCAAAAATATATGGGTACTGTCTATTCGAATTAAAATAAAAATGCAGGGTTTGGTTAGCCCAGTCGAGGAGATTAAGTTAATGATAAAGAAACAATTCGAACTCGTATTTACAATATTCCTTTTTAGTCTCTCGGGGTTGGCGGCTTCAAATAAGCAGATGGATTCAAGTAAACAAATGAGAACGGCTTCTTCAGGCATTTCCCACTGCGTTTATAATCATACGACCATTCAATGTATGGGTGGGGTCAAAGCATATTCGTTTTTTCGTAATGTCAAATTCAATAAGATTAAGGAAGTTAAAATATCTTCTAATTTCGGTAAAAATGCATGTATTTTAGATCAGGACTATCTGAGATGTTATTCGGAATATCCGGGGCATAGGATTAAAGCAGTTCCTTCTGATGATGTCATCGACTACGGGGTTACGGATGCTCAAATTTGCGTCCTTCGAAAAAGCTCTGGTCTTTCATGTAGCGGCCCTTTTGAAGATGCCGCAAAAGAATTAAAACTCGTTAATCCCACCAAACTAGCCGTCTCTTTTCAAATGGTTTGTGTCATTGATCATGATGATGTTGATGCAGATGGATTGAAATGCATCGGTAACAAAAACTTAAACTTTAAGGTACCTCAAGGGCTATTGGTTGCACCTGAAGACATTCAGATTCTGGCAGATTGGGATGCCGCATATCTATGCGCATTAGATCAGTCGATAATAAAATGTTGGGGGAACGGAATTCGCGGCAAAAGACTTCCGAAGGTGCTTGAAGCTCTTTCTCTTAAAGCGGGTGAGCGTGTGAAGCGTTTTTGGCTCGGATCTTTTAATTTAGCGTGTTTCGAAAAAATTAACGGCCGTTTTGGGTGCGTTGCTGATCCTTATTTAGAAGAATCAGTTAGTATGGAAGTTCCGTTTCAAAATATCGCCCATTTGAGCGTCGGAGGTGTGGATGCTTGTGCAACCAGTGTCGAAGGCGTTTCTCAGTGCTGGGGGTTAAATTACTTTGGCCAAAATAATATTATGCGAGCCTTGAGTAATCCTAAAAAACTTTACTCAGGAGCTTATGAAACCTGTCTCATCGATGATAACGGACAAGCTTGCTGGGGGCGAAACAACCTGACTTATTCCTATAGGTCCGATTATCTAATACCTAAGAGTGCTAAATTTTCAGCACTGTTTTTACCCCGCATGGGAGGCGCACGGAAGGGATGTGGCGTGTCTCATGGAAAGCTTACGTGTTGGGGGATGAGTGACTTTTTAGAGAGTGGTGAAAAATTTGACCAAGTAAAAACAATGGTAATCGATAGCGGATTTTATGACGATGCCTGCGTAGTAGATCATAACGGTTTGCAATGCTTTAAACGGGAAGACCCACGAAAAACGCCTGCCGGACTAGGAAGTCAAATCAAAGAAATGAGTGTGGATAAAGGACGTTATTGCGCTACTCAAAATAACTTCGTTCACTGTTGGGAGTATGATTCAGAAGAAAACATCGTCAATGAAGTGGTTCAAACTCTTTCAGCTCCACATTCGCTTTCTTCGGGGGCGAATCAAACATGTGTCATCGATCACGAAACTGTTTATTGTTGGGATAAATCGGGTTCTAAAATCCAGGTTCCAAATGATATCGAAGGGGTCGAAAAACTATCGGTCGGAGAAGGTTTTGCGTGCGCTTCAGGCAAAGACTGGACTAAGTGCTGGGGAGATTCGGAAATTGAAGTGCCAAAGAAGGTCAGTCAGATGGCTTCCATGTCGATTGTTGCGGGGCATGCTCACGCGTGTGCGATCGGATCTGATCAGAAAGTATACTGCTGGGGAAAGCCGGAGGCCTCAGGGGTTGTTCATACTTTTCCAAAGTGGGAATGAAAATACGTCTTTCACAAGGTTCGATAACTCCCTTGTACTCCCAGAGATAAGCCAAAAAGTCTGTTCGTTAACGGCTGGGACATTCATGCATCGAAGTAAAATCTCGCTGCGCAAGAGAATTAGAACATAACTTATTGATTTTAAAAGATTTTATTCTAAAACCCGAATTTAGGTTTGATATTATGCATCATACAAGGTACTCCCAAAGTCATGACTGTGGTGGCGCTTTTTCTTTTTTGCTTTTCTTCGATGCTACACGCAGATTCGCCACAAAACCCTCTAGAAACACAACTCAAAAATCTAACTCATCAAAACCTTACTCTTGCAAAAGAATTAAGTAACACACCTGAGTCTTTCTTTCTTTCTCCTCAACTTACAAAACTTCTAAAAGAGGAAAGACTTGATCAAACAAAGTATTCCAGAAAAGATGCTCTTATTTTTTTAATTGGATTTATTTTATCTTCTCACGGCCTTCCGCTAACTGAAGCCAGACAAAGAAGATTCTCTCTAAAAGAAGATTATAAAAAACAGTATTTTTATGAAAAAAAAGAAATCATTTTAAGAATGAAAAACCTTTTCCCCATTTTAATTGAATACCACGATAGTCTTTCACTCTTAAACGAGGATCACCCTTCAATAAAGTCGAGACTCAGTTCAATCGAATTTGCCATTGCTCATCTAGCAATGATTGTCGATCCAAAAGAGTGGTCAGAGCCAAAACGAGTTTATGAATTCATCGAAAATACAAAGAAAGAACTCAGTGGAAAAGACTCTCCCTTTTGTTCTCTTTATTTTAAATAAAGTCGTTGAGGATCCAGTTCATCTCTTAAAAGAGTCAGAATCTGTGAAGAAGGAAGCTCAATCTCTTTCAAAGAGTCAGAAATTTTTAAATCCCAACCACATGCCTTTTGCACATCTTCTTCTTTAACACCTGGATAAATTTCCGTTAAAGTCATTTCCCCTTCAATAAAGTCACAGACTCCTAAATCCGTAATCACCTTTGAAGGACCTCCCCCCGGAAGTCCAAGCTCTTTTCTTGTTTTTCCTTGATAACGGTGTCCAGGGCTGGTCACAAAATCACATTCTTTCACAAAAGAACGAGGAGACATTTTCATCACAATTAAAATTTTTTCTGAATGAGTTGCAATCTCACACGCTCCCCCACTTCCAGGAAGTCTTACTTGAGGTTGATCATAATCCCCCACAACAGTGGTATTAATATTTCCATATCGATCAATCTGAGCTCCGCCAAGAAACCCCACTTGAATATTTCCTCTTTGTAAAAAACCATGAAAAATATCAGATTGTGAAACCACCGAGATTGCTCCTGTCACTAAACATGGATCCCCAATAGAAACAGGAAGCCGGTCAGGCACCGCTCCCACAGCTCCAGACTCATAGATCATAAAAAGGTCAGGTGCATGGGTTTGTCTTGCTAAATTACAGGCCAAATTTGGAAGCCCAATACCAACGAAAACGACATCTTCGTTCGTAAGCTCAAGACTCGCCCGAAAAACCATTTTTTCTGAAGCAGAGAGTTTAGAATCCATAGTTTACTCCTTGACAGTACCGTGCATCTGCTTTGATTTTTTCCATGAGATTGGTTCCCATTTTTTGCATGTATTCTCGACGATCTGATACCGAATAGACAAACTCATTTAACCACTTTTGATAAGTCTCTGGATCTCGAGAAATTTCATCCCACTGAATATAAAAATCATTATCTCGATCATAGTAGCCCTGTGCGTAACTGGGGTGAGCTCCCCACGGTTCATGGACAACAAAATCAACCACTACTCCAGGAATCAATGTTCGATTTGGATCTTTTCGAATCTCTGATGATTCAACAATCTCTTCTGCAACAATAATTACTTTTTTAGCTGCAAAAGCAGATTCTTTCTGAGTCCCCATCAACCCCCACACTTGTGCATTACCCATTCGATCTGCCTTTTGAACATGAATAATTGCAAGATCAGGATGAATTGCTGGAACGGTTGCTAAAACTTCCCCTGTATAAGGACACTCAACCGACTTAATGTTTGAATTTCGAGGAAGATCGGTTCCACTAAAGTTCCTTAAAGTCCAAAAAGGAAGGCCTGCACTTCCTGCCATGAGTCTTCCTAACATCCCAAAATGCGAATACTCATCTAATTTGAGTTTTGGTTTTCCATAACGAGCCTCTGTTCTTCTTCGAATCGCATGAAGACTGCCTACTCCTGGATTACCAGCCCAACTAAAAATAAGTTCACTGACGATTCCTGCTTCAATCATCTGATCATAAACCAGGTCAGGGGTGAGACGGATCGCCTTTAAACGCTTGATCTTTTGTCGGATAATTTCATGCCCTGCAGCAAAACCAATTAAATGAGTAAAGCCTTCAATCACCAAAGAATCCCCAGAACGAAGGGATGAGGCGATTGCTTCTTTCATTGAAGCCTGCTTATTTTGTGATGTCTTCATGAGTCAATCTCCATCGTTAGATTCGCGAATCCCAGAAGGCGTGTCAATACTGAAGCCTCATTATTTTCTCTAAAAAAAGATCTCCTTCTGAGTCAGGATTTAGGTATAAAAGGGGGATGAATGCAAAAGATATTGTTGGTTTAGTCACACGAGCGTGGGGACATCTCCCTGTTACTGTACGAATCGTTTCAGAACAAACAATTGAGATGAACCTTGAGCCCTTAGCCCAGCTTCATTGGAAAACAAGACCATTTGAAGTCTCTAAATTAAAGAATTGGCTTAAACCTCTTGAACTCAATTGGGAACACTCAGTTGTTCAATTCAATGTTCCTACTCATTATGCCAAACTTAATGAAGCACTCGAATTGATTCGCTTTTGGTCAGAGAATATTGAAAAAGAAAATCTAAAAGAAAAAAGTTTTTGGGCAAAAACAGATCAAATTCACCCAGGTGGGTTTGATGATCAACAAGACTCTGATTCAAAACACCTCCTTTCTGAGCTTTATCAAGATAACTTTATCGTTGCTGAAAAAAAACCTTTTGTAGTGGATTTAGAAAAATCAAAAGGAATGTCCTTAGTCTCTACAGATCATGAACCCAAAACTTTTTTAGATGGCGCTTCTCAGATCGCTAGTTTACCCATTGGTTATAATCACCCAGCAAAACAATCAATGAAACTTCGTCCTGAGATTTTTTCTCAAAATTTAGATCTAACAAACTGGGACCTGAGCGAAGCATTTCGTAAATTTCTAAAAGAAGAATCAGGCCTGCCTTACGTTTATTTCGTCAACTCTGGCTCCGAGGCGGTTGAAACCGCATTTCGTGGATGTCAAAAAACCTACCCTGATCGGAAAAAAATCATTTCTTTTCAAAGCTCTTTTCATGGAAGAAGTCTTCTTTCTCTTCACGCAACTTATAACCCTGCAAAAAGACTTCCCTTTGAAATTTATCCAGGTCTTGCTGAATTCTTTGAATTTCCAGAAGATAAAGTTCCTCATGAAACAAAAGAAGAACCGGAACATTGGCTGACTTACTGGAATGGATCTGCAAGCTCTTCTCTTTCAGAAAGCTGGAAAGCTGAAAACAACAAACTCCTTTTGAAAGAAATTGAAGTTTTAGAAAACATCAGAAGTTCTTTAGAGAAAAGCCCTGCTCTGGCGGTACTCATTGAACCCATGCAATGCGAAGGAGGAGATAAGTATGGAACAGCCCGATTCTTTAGAGCCCTGCGAGTTCTCACTCGACGGTTTGATACACCTTTAATTTTTGATGAAGTCCAAACCGGATTAGGTTTAGGAGGTCCATTCTTTTGGCACTCTTTATTTAATCTTCAAAAACTTGATGAAACAAAAGATTTTCCAGACTGTGTCGTTCTTGCAAAAAAATCTCAAGTGGGAGTTTGTTTAAGTCAATTTGAACAAGAAATTCCTTTAGAGACCGCAGCAGCTTCGATTATGAGAGGTCTGATCCATTCTCAACAGATTCGTGAAAATGACAGTGACGAACTATCAAAGCAAACCACTGAGTACTTAAAACTCTTGCAAGATGTCGTTGGAGAACAGTGGATTCAATACCCTAGAAATCAAGGGCTTTGCTTCGCATTTGACGTTCCAAAAGGCCCTCTACTGATGGAACTCATCAAAAGACGTTTCCCCAAAGGAATTCTTTTTTATCCTGCTGGAGAAAATACTGCTCGATTTCGCTTACTCATCGATACTACCGCTGAAGAATTGGCTTATTTGTTTCATTCGATTTTTCATATTTTTTTGCAAGCAAAAGAAGATGGTCTGCTTGAAGCTGATTTTGATGAAAAAACATGGCTTGAGAAAGCTCCTTCAATCTTTAAAGAGATTGCTTCTGAACCTCCAGGGATTCACCGGTCGCTTCCATGGATTCCTGATTGGATTCCTACAGAAGAACGACAAATTTCCGCAATCTCTGGGACACAATGGCATGATGTGTTTCAGATGTTTATCCGCTCTTACCCTGAAATCATCCGGTCCGAATGGAATAAGAAAATTTCACTCAATGAGTTAAATCAGATGAGTTCTTCAGATCTATGGAAACTTTATGAAGAAAATGAACTCTTCACTTGTTTTGATCTGATGTGGTTCTGCAGTCGAAGATTTGGCTTAACAGTGGAACGACTCACTGCTCAGCGTGCAGTTGAACTAATCGATGCCTCTCAAACATTAGAGAACGAACTCTATGAACCGGCAAGAAGAGATAATACTCATGTCTTTGCAGAACAAGCAGATGATCCTCGTACCGTTTATCTCGCCGCTTTTCAAAAAGAGGAACTGGTGGGAAGCTGTCTTGCAACACCCATTGAATTTTATCAAAAAGTAAAAATGGTAAACGAAGACCCTCTTAAACAAGATCCTGATACTTATTATTCCGCTGCTCTATCTGTAAAGTCATCGGAACATCGGAATAAAATAGGACTTCGCCTCAAAGTCGAGCAAACCATTGCACTTCTGGCTCAAAATGCAAAAGTCATTCGAAGTAGAAATCGAATTCCAGAAGCAAAAGCAATGGCAAAGCTCAATAGAAAACTTTCTGCAGCCGTCTTTGATCTCAATCATCACGACTATGAAGGAGATGCAACCTGTTGGTATCAAAGCATTGAACTCCACCCTGAACTAAAAACCATTGGAATCAATGATTCAAGAAAACATAGTATTACGAATAAACTCACTCTCTCAAATTTTGTGAGCCAAAACTATATCGACCACCTTCATCTCCTTCGATCTACTCTCCCTGAAGAACTAAGACATATTTATCTCACCTCTGGAAGAGCAGAAGCCGTCGATAAAATGATTAAACTGCTTCGAAACCAGCGACCAGAAGGCGTTGTTGCCTTAAGTGCTCTAGGTGATTCTTTTGGTACCACCACTGCCGCTGCACGAAGCTTAGGTGGAGGACCTTTAGGCTTTTTTCAATGGCCTACTGTTGATCTACAAAACGGACCACAGCTTTTGGAACCAATGATTCAATCCATTGGATCTGAGAAAATACTTGGTTTTTTTATCGAACCTAAATCTGAAAACTCTGGTCAGTCTAAAACAAAAAAACTACTCAAAGAAATTATCGAAATTTGCCGAAGAAACGAAATCCCAGTGATCTTTCAAGAAACAGGATCGAGCTTCTATCAGTATTCAAAAAATCATTTCTATGCAGCTGAAGAGTTAAAACCTGATGGAATAATACAATACTTAGGAAATCAACTTGGACTCGTAGCAACTCATTCCTCATTATTTTTAGATAAACCTCTTCAAATGATTTCTACTTGGGATGGAGATGAAACAAGCTTAATGAGTTATGTCAATCGTATCTTAGAACTGGAGTGATGAATGAAACAACTAACTTTAAAAGGATCTGCTTATGAGATGGGACTTCTTCATGGAAGAACCTTTAAAAAAGAGATTCATGAATTAGCTCAAATTCGTAAAACTCTGATTTCAAATTTTTTAAAAAAACTCACTGAAGATGAAATTTTAAACCTCGCTCATGATCAGATAGAAGCTCTCAAATCTTATCCTGATTTTTATGAAGAATTTAAAGGAATCTCTGAAGGCGCTGAAATTGACCCTGCATTGCTCATGATTCTCAATAACTATACGGATATGCGTGATTTTAGTCCAAATGAAAAAGACGATAAGGGAGACGCTGGATGTAGCATCTTTGCTTTAAAAAAGAATAATCAAATGATTACTGGCCAAACGTGGGACATGCACGCTTCAGCTGCTCCTTATATGCTTGCTCTAGAGGTTCAAGAACCCGTAAAAGCTCACATTCTGACTCTCACAGGCTGTGTAGCCCTTGCTGGAATCAATGAATATGGAGTGGCTATTTCAATCAATAATCTCCACTGTAAAGAAACCAAAATCGGACTCATGTGGGGAGCCTTAGTCCGTGGAATGCTCTTACAAAAGACCGCAAAAGACGCCCTCAATTATTTAGAACAAAACCTCCCTTGTTCAGGACACAATTACCTGATTGTAGATGTAAATGAGGCTTACAATGTAGAAACAACTGGAACTCAATTTGAAGTCACCAAACATTTAAAAAATGAAGGCTACTTAGTCCATACCAATCACTACCTGGGATCTCTTCAACCGTTTGAAATTTCTGAAAGAGTCAGTAAAACCACTCATGGAAGACTTACTGCTATTGAAAAATACTTTGAAAAAACCTCTCTTTCAGACTGGAGAAAAATAAAAGAAGAAATTTTTCAGACAGATTTTCCAGAAGGAATCTGTATTTCAAAAAATGAATCTGAACATACCAGTAAAACCTGTGGGGGTGCTATTTTTGACCTCACTGAAAAACAAGGTGAGCTTTACGGTGGAAACTACGCTGATGGCAACCGACTTCCCATCCAGTGGTAAATCATCTGACTGAGTTTACTCCATCTTTGGGGTGTATTTGTGCAAACTCCCACCGGCGTTGTTGCATAAATAGGTGAATAAAAACGAGAAGATAAAGACAAAGTGGGAATCCATGCGTTAGGATTGGTTTGTTAACAACTAGTC
>PBMP01000017.1 GCA_002722705.1 Pseudobdellovibrionaceae bacterium
TGAGTTGGTGCGGCTAAACACTTCTTAAAAGTTTACGGACATCATAGTCTTAGGCTAACCAGGTCGTTTCAATGCTGCGTTATCCTTACATTTTTTATGAATCAATTCGGTTTAAAATAACTGATTATTTTGGTTTACTTTTATTGCTCTGAACTGTATAACTCGTCTCGTTATGAAGATGAACCCTATTGTAGTGCTGTCTGGTTATGTGTTGAGTTTGTTGATTGTTGGGTGTGCTCCTGATCCAGGGGAGGCTTATCATAAGAAAAGAGCAGGCTTGTTAGATGAAAAGGTCATTGCACCTTCATCCCCGAGTGTTTCAAAAACTGTCGAAACAAAGGCAGAGCCTAAAAAAAATGAAACAAAATCTGAAATCAAGGGAGATGTTCAATCTCACGATGATACCGAGGAAGTCGACAAGAATACAGTGGTGACTGATTCTCCTAAGGAAGAGCCTCAGGTAGAAGAAGAATTATTAAAACCTGAAAATAAACCTTTAGACGTATCTGTCAAAGGAGATGAAACCCAAATCAATGAAGCTGCTAGAAAAGAGTGTCCCGAGGTCTCTGGGGTCTATTTTCAACAGAGATTGACTCGTTTCGGTCCAAAAATGGATGAAGATATCATCGTAGATCATTCACCCGGTGAGATTGAAATTGTTCAAACAAACTGTGATCAGTTAACAATCAAAATAGATGGGAAAGAAGATCTTTGGAATTTCTCTAATGAATGTATTGTTACTCAAGAGCAAACTTGTGAAATTACTTATATGGGGTTTGCGAATTATCCAATTGTAAAAGATACAAATGGAAATAAAAAACTCTTTGTTGTGGAAAAAAACTCATTAGAAGATTCTTATACAGATGTAGATCAAATTAAGTTTAGTGCTCACTCTATTCCAACAATCATGACCAAAGAAGTTATTCCAGTAAATGAAAAACCAGGAACTTCTTTAAGCCTCTTTGAGGTATTCAAACAAGGTTATTATAACACCATTGAGTCAGAGTCTTTGAGAATCAGCGAGAATGGAATGGTTGAAACAGTTGATAAAAATGGAAATAACTTAAATTTACCAGGGCTTTACCGTCAAAGTCTTGCTTTTGATTATGAAAATAATGATGAAATTGAAACAATCGCTTTTTGGGTTAAAAAATAGGAAAAAATAATGTCAAAATTTAAAATTGTAAGTGTAGTTGTAGTTACGTTATGGATCTCCGGATGTGGGTCATCGCAGAATCAAAATAAGAAAAAAACAAATTTGAGTGATCAGTCTCAAACAGCTTCTGCTCCAGCAGTTGCTGAAAAAAAAGATGATAACGCAAATGCGACTCCAGTAGAAGAAATCGATCGTGCAAGAGAAACAGTGATTAATCAACCTCAAGTTGATTCAAAGAAAAATACAAATGAGAAAAAAGGGGTTCCTTCCTCAAAAGAAGAAACAAAGGTTACTCAAACGAAAAACAAAATTGAGGTTAAGAAAGAAGAAGAAAAAAAATCCGATGTTTTAGGAGAAGATTGTCCTGACTTCTCTGGGAAATACATTGAGCGTATGCTCATTCAAAAACCTCTATCTGAAAAAGAATTAGAACCAGAGTTTAGTGGACAACAAATGCCAGGAAGTATTGAGATTGTCCAAGAGACTTGTGATGGATTAGTGATTAAAAGAGATCAAAGTGAAACCCAATTGAAAGTTTCATCTGAGTGTGTTGTAGATGAAAATAAGAAATGCTCTTTTATTTATTACAGTTTTAACGAACTTCCGATTTTAAAAAATGAAGAAGGTCAAAAAATGTTTTTTGATACTAAATCACAGCTTTTTAAAGAGACTGCGCTTGATACTGATCTGAATGAACTCTCTATTAAAAATACAATTCCTTCGAGTTTAGTGCGAAGGACTTATTCTGTAAAAGCGGAATCTGGGGAAACTCTTTCTTTGATTGATCTTTTAGAAGATCGAGTTTCTTTCGAAGGTTATAAAAATGAATCGTGGAATAAACAGTTGAATGGAATGATTTCAGCGGTCGACGGTGAGGGGAACGAAGAAGAAGTTTCTGGAATTGAATATTCAATCATGAGTGAAGATGCTCAATTCAGAACCTTCCAATGGATTAAACAGTAGAAAAATTAAAATAAAAAGCAGCAAGAGCAATAATGCTCTTGCTGCTTTTCTTTAATGTTTTATCAAATCTCTTAAAAAAGCGTTCCAACAAGCTCCATTCCTAAGCTTGCTTTATCTGCTCCTTCTGGAGCAATCGTATTCACCATTACGTATGGATTGACCGCGAGATTTTCCATTGCCTGCCATTTAGCCATTGGTTTAATTGCAGAAGTGAATGATTGCAGTTTATATTCATCCAGTCCCATTTCATGTCCAATTACATACTCGTATGTAAGAGCTGCTTTTAAACTTGGAGTCGCCTGATAAACAATCGCAGGGTTAAAGTAGACTTCGTAGTCTCTTCCAGTTCCGCTATTTGCATGAATATATGCGCGTACATAAGATGAATTTTGAAGAGAGAAACGAGATTTTCCTAAGTTTAAACTCATATTTTGAGAAAAATAAGGTGCAACGAGATGTCGGTTTTCGTGAGAGCCGTTCGTCGCTGCGATTTGAAAGGCAAGTGTCGTTCCAGAAAAATTGAGATCACCAATTGACCAACCTTCAGTATAAGAAAGTTTCAAACGTGGATCCAAAAGTGTAGTTTCAGCCCCGTGAAAAGGAGTGAGTGAAAACCGAGGATTCACTTTGAAGGTGAATTTTTCAAATGCATCTACGCTCGCAGTCACGGAGTTATAGAGACTGATCTTACTTCCTCCGGCTGAGTTTGAAGAAATGGGATCCGCAAAAGATGGTCCCACAAGGTCTCCATAATAGGAGAGATGAACTTTATCGGTGAATTTTGATTGTTTTGATGTTCCATCAGCAACCGCACCAAAACTTTCAACTGGTCCAAATAAAAAGAATGCGCTGAGCATTCTCACGTATTTTATCATTTCTTTCCCCTCTATATATAAAAATGAAGCAGATCCTTCTGCGGTTTATTCGTTATGAAAACCGTGAAGTTCAAAAAATAGACCAACTTTTTTTTTATTTGAGAAGTCTCAAAGTGAGTTGTGTTTGATTTAAAAAAAATAACGCTTTGCCCGGTGCAAAGAGGGGATTCATTTTGACTCTATTTTTGTTTTTATTCTAAGAAAGCTATGCGTCGACTTATTGAAAGTATTTTGTTTTTTTAAAAATAAAAATTTTTTTCCTATAAAATAAAATCAACTCTTTTTTTAAAACTTATTTATGCTGCATAGATTCAATTTTTATATTCGCGTTAATTTGTTGTTTTTGGGAAAAAAATTCCTACTACTGTTGCCCAGATCAAAATAAAAGGCGGATTTCTAGGTAAAAGTTTTACTGCCTTTTTTATTTTTTTAAGAGAGATTTTTTCATTAATAAAATCGTCTACAATAAGAACTAACTTTGTTTTAAGGACGAAGACAAAGGAAAAATAGATTTTACACTGAACGACGGGGCTGAGTGTGAATTCGATTAAGCGATTTAGGAGGAATCATGGAATCGAATCGAATAGCACGATCACTGTGCCTATATACAGGGATCGCTCTCTCAATGACGGCATGCGAAGGGATTGAAACTCCCGATATTCCAATCTCACCCATTTGCGATCAGAGCGCTGACGTAAATGCTTTCACTCAAAGCGAAGAGGTTACTCAGCGTTTCATTATTACAATAGATCCACGAGGAAGAATGGGACCAATGACTCTTTCTCACTATGAAAATCAAAAAAATAATCTGGAAGACGCTGCTGGACAAGGAAGTGACGTTCAGTCTTTGGTTGACGATATTTATTTAGTGAAAACAAGCCTTCCTATGAATTCCCGTCAGGTGATGACGCGTCTTTCTCGTAAAGCAAAGATTAAACGAGTTGAAGTTGACTATCCGCTTCATGCGTTTGAGTTAACAAATGATCCAAAACTTGAACGTCAATGGGCTCATGAAGTTGTGAATTCCTCTGGAGCATGGAACATTTCTACTGGTTCAGAAGATGTTGTTGTCGGTGTTATTGATTCAGGAGTTGATGATCAACATCCTGATTTGAATGAAAATATGTGGAGGAATCCAAACGAAATAGTGAATGGAAAAGATGATGATGGCAACGGATACATTGATGACATCTATGGTTGGGACTTTGTGGATGAAGATCGGTTTCCCAGACCAGGGTCGGTGTATTCCAGTCATGGAACTCACGTCGCTGGAACCATTGGAGCGGTCGGAAATAATGGAATAGGAATTTCTGGACATGCTCAAACGGTAAAAATTATGTCCCTTCGATTCTTAGATAGTAATGGATCAGGGTATACTTCTGATGCAATTCGAGCGATCGACTATGGAGTTAGAAATGGCGCTAGAATTTTAAACAACAGCTGGGGAGGAAGTCGTCAGTCTCGAGCTCTGAAAGATGCAATTACGAGGGCCCAAAGAGCGGGTGTAATTTTTGTGGCTGCGGCAGGAAATTCGGGAAGAAATGTGAGTGTTATCCGGTCGTATCCATCAGGATACAGTCATAGCAATATTATTTCTGTAGCAGCGAGTACACAGGATGATCGACTGGCTTCTTTTTCGAACTTTAGTAAGAAAAGAGTCGACCTTGCTGCTCCTGGAGTCGATATTTATTCAACCAGTACAGAGAATGGATATGAGACTTTAAGTGGGACCTCAATGGCGACTCCTTTGGTGTCTGGAGTGGTTGCTTTGATGTTAAGTGTGAAACCGGACCTTACTTATTTACAAGTGAATCAGCTTCTTTATGACCATGTAGATCGTATTTGGGCATTAAGAAATTCGGTGAAAACAGGGGGAAGGATTAATGCGGCAAATACACTTCGAGCCGTAGCACAGCTCGTTCCAGAACCTTCTCCTGTCCCCGTTCCAGAGCCAGACCCATTGCCGGAGCCAGATCCGGAGGATCCAGTAGAGGATATTCCTCAAAATCCTTGTATTTAAAGGAAGCCCCTCATCTGAGGGGTTTTTTAATTAAGTAAATAAGTCGGTTTATTTATTTTTTTAAAAGTTTCGAACTTTTTTTTGGACTCGTTTGTTTTATAGAGTGAAGGCAAATGATGAAAGAAACTGATGAAACATTAGTCATGAATGTGCGTAGAGGAGACATGAAGTCTTTCGAAGTCCTCTACGCACGTTATGAAAAACCTCTTTTCTTATGGGTGAAGCGATGGATTCCACAGGACTCTGTTGCTGAGGAGATGTTTCATGAAACCTGGATGAAGGTACTTAAGTCTGAGTCTGAAGATTTTTCAAAAGGGAGTTTTAAGGGTTGGATTTTTCAAGTGGCAAGAAACCTTTGTTTAAATCACTTGAAAAGGGCGAATCGCTGGGAGGCTGAGATGGATGATGAGCAAGTATATAAAAGAAAGGATGCTGAGAGTTTTGGAAATCAGATTGCACAGGAGCTTGCTTCTGATTTGAAAGAAGCCGCACATCAGCTTCCCCAGTCGCTTCGTGGGATCTATCAAATGAGGATGAAGGGAATGACGATTAAAGAAATGAGTGAAGTACTAAACATTCCTGAAGGAACAGTTAAATCAAGAATGCATCAGATGGTCGGGGTATTAAAGGAGGCCTTACGCGCATGAATGACTGGAAATGGAAATACGAGCTAGGATTATTAACTCCATCGGAGTGGGATGAAGTTGAAAACCGTTTGATGGATTCGCAAAGAGATTTAATTGAATTTATTCAATTTAGGAGAGAGCTTAGGAGTGAAGCACAATTTAAACAAACCCCCTCAACCGAGGCGAAACGGAAGCTGTTCTTAGAAGTTCAACAAGCTTTTAACCCACAAAGAAAGTCCATGGTGATTCCGTTTCGCCTCATTAATAAAAAGACTTCTTTTGCGGCAGCTGCAGCGCTTTTAGTTGCTCTGGGGGTATGGAAATGGAGTGAACCTCGTCAAAATCAAGAGGTGGCAAAGAAAATAAAATTAGAACCGGTGAGAGATCAGAATCCTTGGAAAAGTCCTCAGTCTCCAGTGGTTCCAGTTAAATTGAGAGTGTTTTAGATGCGAATGAGCTTGTTGTTAGCGATTTGGTGTATGGGGCCTTTTGCTTATGCAGATTCTTCAGCAAAAGCTCGATTTGAAAAAGTAAAAAACCTTTTATTGAGTGAATACTACGGAAAGGACCTTAATGAAGAACAGCTTTATGAAGCTGCATTGAAAGGAATGTTAGCAAATCTCAATACTCCGGGTCGACCTTGGAATCGATTAATTTCTCCCACTGAGCTTCAGACAAATATGAACTCTCCCTCCAAGAAGCTCAGTGGGATCGGAGTGGAGGTTTCTGTTCGTCCTCAAGATGGACGGATGAAAGTGCGTTCTGTATTTCCAGGTTCAGGTGCGGAAAAAGCAGGTTTACGAGTCCAAGATCAAATCGTTTCAATTAATGGAGTTTCATTAAAGGATCATTCTTTTAGTGAGGTGATTCATCACTTAAGAGGGGAGCCAGGGACTCAAGTTGAATTGACCTGGTTTAGAGGAAGAAAGAAATTTAAAAAAGCAGTAAATCGTCATTCATTTTCTTTTCCAAGCGTTGTTTTTTATCCTGTTTCTCAAACTTTTAAGGTTCGTGCGTTTGAAAAAGGAAGTGCTTCTGAGTTTGAGAATCTGTTAAAGAAAAATCATAATTTCTCAAAGATTACGATTGATCTTCGAGGAAATTCAGGAGGGGTCTTTGAAGAAGCAGTCCATGTTGCAGACCTTTTTGTTCCTAAAGGAGCAGTTTTAGGAAGAGGTCTTCATAAAAATGGGGAAGAAATTGTTTTTTATTCAGAAAAGAAACCTTTGTGGTCTCGTAAACCCATAAAAATTGTTGTGAATGAGGAAACGGCTTCAGGCGCGGAGTGGTTAGCAGCAACTTTAAAAGAACTTGTTGATGTGAAGATTGTTGGAACTCGAACGTTTGGGAAATGGAATATTCAAAAAGTAGTTTTACTCTCGAATGATTCAGCTGTTCGATATACTTTTGGACAATTTTTGACTCCTTCAGGAAGACATTATGAAGGAAGAGGAATAGAGCCTGATGAAAAATTTCCTTCTTTAAATCGAATGAAACCTTCTTCAAATTTAATAAAGGCAGGTCTTTTGAAGTCTGTTCCTTAAGATAAAAAAAAGGTAGATAGGAATTTTCCTTTCTACCTCTTCTTTAATTTCTCTACTTTATTTTATTTAGAAATCAGCTGAGAGTACAACTGCGCACTGGTTTCCAATGATCTCAAGAATATCATCAACGTCGATTTCGTATTGTCCACCTCCGTGGTCAAATCCTTGGAAGTCACTCCTTTGAAGGGTGCATCGAAATTCTGCTTTTGAGAAAGGGACTTTGAATGATTGATTTTTTTCTGAATCAAAAACACCCAAGTATGCACTATTTAAATTGTTTGTTAACGTTTTTTCCGTTTCTTCTATAATTTTCTTTGCGAAATCAAAGGATTCCTTTTGAGCTTCAGAATCACTCTGAAGTCGTTTGGCACCACAATCGACGTAGTTGGTGTACCTGTCATTTCGATCAATTACATGATTTTCAAAAAACTCTCCATTGACTGAAAGGTGAATTGCCGTTTGAGTTTCTGTATTGACTAGATTAGTGACAATCAATGAATCAGGAATAGAATGACCACTATACGCAAGGCTCTTTGCCATATCTTTATTACAAGGTCGTCCAGTGAGTTCAATTTCTAAAGATCCAAGAGAGAGAGTGACTCTTCGTTGATCTAGTCCGTAAAATTGTCGAATGAGGGCTTGTTCGATTGGAAGTGTTCCTTGGTCTCCAGTAACTTCAATTCTTACAGGAATTGAGGTTTCTCCTGATAAATCAAGCCGGTCATTGCATCCAGAGAGCATAAGTGAAAATATCATCAGTCCGGTATAAAAATTAATTGCCTTCATTCTAGAGGTCTCCTTTAGGGGGGTAAATAATGAAGGGGTTTAACAGCTTGTTTTGCTGTGAGCAAAAAAATATTTTTTTATCGTTTACAAAAAAGCCCACTCAAATGAGTAGGCTTTTATCGTTTTTCCGAATTTGTATATAAAATGGACTATCTTCGTCGTCTTCGATTCCAGTTTCTTCTTCGAGCCCAATTTTTTCTTCGAGCTTGATCCACTTGACTGCTGATAAATCCATGTAAAACCCTTCCTTGGTGGTCAAGAGCTTCTACATCTAAAGGTTGATAGTAATACATCGGTACTTTTCTGAGATAACAGTATCGACTCCATTGATTCGAAGCATATTCTGCATAAGTATCGACGGTTGGACAAGTCATACCAGGTTCCATAAACTCCTCTGTCCATTCTTTCATATGAAGAGGGGAGTCGGTAAATGTTCGATCAAGTACGATCTCTGTTCCCAACCCCTGATCATTTTTGTAATAAGTAAATGGAGAGACGTGAAACCACCACTTGTAATTGTATTCAGCAATGTATTTTTTTGTGAAAAAAAGAAAGACCTTCATGGTTTTTAATCCTTGGTCAACATAAAGGTTATGTGCCCAAACATGAGCTCGTTGATAACATTGAGAGCGCGGTCGTAGAGGACTTTGAGAGTAAAAAACACTTTGAGCTCTCGCATAGGATGAAAGAACAGTAGGGTAATATTCTTGTGCAGAATTCGCTTCGAGATGCTCTTCAATGAGCTCTGCATCTGAAGCATTGGCTTTCATTAAATCATCAGTGTACTTTTCTGCATCTTCGGTAGAAAGAGGGGTTACTCCTTTAATTTCTCGGTCAGTAGTGACTTTGAGACGAATTGGAGTTCCTTTATTTTGTGCAAGTTCCAGTAATTTTCTTAATTCAACTTGTTCGTTTGGAATCCAGTAGACCATTCGGTCTGCCGTTGATTCAACAAAGGTTTTGGGCTCTTTATGAGAGTCAAAGAGTTCAAAGATTCGTGTGTTAATTGTTTTTGCATGGACATTTGACCCCAAAATAAGTGTGAGTCCCATAAAGATCACTTTTAATTTCATATTTACTCCTCCTCAGTCAAATAATGATGCGTTCGGACTAACAACTGAATTTAAGATCGGCCATTTTGAATTAATAATGTGTCATTTTATAAAAAAAAATTGTTCAATAATTTGAAATGATTGATTTTTTTTAAAGTAAAAAAATAACGCTAAGTATTATTTTTGATGTAATGAGGACAAAAGTTTTGGATTTATAAGAATTATTGGTACCTAGAGCCATATGAAAGACTCTTTAAAAATTCGTCCTATTGAAAGTAAAGATAACCTTTTAATGAAAAAAGTGATTCATCAAGTGATGCCCGAGTTTGGTGCTGAGGGAGATGGGTTTGCCATTCATGATGATGAAGTCAATGATTTATTTGAAGCTTACCAAAAACCTCAGTGCATTTATTATGTCATTGAATATCATTCTAAAATCATTGGAGGTGCTGGGATTGCTCCACTCAAGGGAGGGGATTTTGAAACTGCGGAGTTAAGAAAGATGTATTTTTTAAAAGAATTTAGAGGACAAGGAATTGGAAAAAAGCTCTTATCTCTTTTAATTAAAAAAGCGAAAGAATGTGGGTTTAAGCGTATTTATTTAGAAACGATGCCTGAAATGAAATCCGCCAATTTTTTATACCAAAGTTTAGGTTTTGAAAAAAGAAATTCACCTCTTGGAAATACAGGACATTTCGGTTGTCAAAGTTGGTATGAAAAATGGATTTAATTTTTTTTTATTTCTAAATACATTGGAAAATGATCTGAGACCCCTTGTTTTGTTTTTGAATCAAAACTTTTTGGAAATCCCTGTTGAGTCATTTGTATTTCGTGAGTAATCACTTTAATGCTTTGAGAGTTTATTTTCCATTCTTTGTCTTTGAAATGTTCTTTCGAAATTAAAAAGAAATCAAAAAACGACCATTCTTTTTTTGGAGGAAAATAAGTAGTCCCGTGGCATTTCTGACAACCTAATTGATATGAAATTTCCCAATGAGGAGAAAGAATGTTTTTTAAATTTTCTTGATCTTTCTTTGATGAATTGACGAGATTAAAATCTCCTCCTGCAATTAAGAAATCTTTTTTAGGGACATTTTTTTGTATTTCACTCAGTTTTTTCATTAAAACTTTACGACTTTTTGCAGGATGTCCAGGAGCGGGAAAATGCACATTTAAAAAATGAATATTTCTTTCAGAATCGACTCTAAAAGTTGTTTGTAAGATTCCTCTAAAGTCGTTTTTAATTTTAAGGTTTGAAGGTGCAGGGACATGGTGAAGAATGGGAGGTTGAGTCATTCTCAAGCGAGAGAGAACTGCTACATCAATTCCTCGGTAATCTCCACCTTCTTTCAAAACAGAAATTCGGTAGTTCGATTTTTTTAAAAACAGCTCTTTTAGTCGATTGAGAATATGAAGATTTTCTACTTCTTGGAGTAAGAGGACGTCTGGACCACGTTGATCATTCATGGATTGAATCACTGTTGCTAAATTTTTGAGTTTAGCGTCAGCAACTTCTGGAGTCCAATCTGCTTCAAGACATTCTTTTCTCCATTTTATTTTTTTTAGTTTTTTACACTTTTCTAGATAATTTTGTTTACTTTTTATCGAATGAGGAAGGTAGGTGTAGTCTTGTTTTCCCATATCGTGAAGCGAATCAAAAAGGTTTTCCACGTTATAGGTTGCCATAGAAATAGATTGAGAAAAACTAATTTGGTGGGTAAAAAAAGTAATCAGAAAGAGTGTTTTCATAGAGTTATTATCTAGAGAACTCCCTTATGGGTCAAGGGATCAAAAAGAGTTTATTTTATTTGACCGTATCTAGTGTTTTTGATCTCATCACGTTTATGAAGACAAATTCAACGATTCCCGTGTGGACCACTCGATCTCGACTCAGCCTTTTATTTGCAGTCATTGGTACTCCAAAACAAATCTCTAAAAAAATAAAAGAAATGATTCATATTTTATCCGGATATTTTGGGAATCCCATTGTGCAAGAGAGGCTACACAGACTAAAGAGCTTAGGACATATTTCAGAGACACCTACTGTATCTCAGTTGTTGATTGCAGGAAGAGATCAAATATTACTTACTGCAAGTGATGAAACGAGAATTTTTTATGAAAATCAGGGTATTCCTTGGGTGTTTCATAATATTCGGAGATTTTTGGCCTGTCCTGGTTCGATGATGGACCCCGTGGGTTTGCTTTGTTCTGCTGATACGATTATTCATCATATTTTTCAAACCATTCATCGACACCCTATTTATGACTTTGTACTTTTAAGGGCCCATCGGGGAGGCGTTGAGGATCTTCAGGAAGCTTTTGATCAATTGATGAAGGGGGTTCATCCTGAACAAAAAGCTCTTGAAACGATGCCAGAGAGTTCAATTTACTGGGATCAACTGAGGATTCAAATTCCAGAATTTGTAAGAAATCCGTATCAGAAAGCACTTACTTTAGAGCAGAATTTAACGGATGATCCCGTTTTGATGTTAGGAATGGATCAGTTTAAGGATATTAAAGGCTACACAGATTATGCTTTTAAACTCAGAGTGGGACGAATGAGTGTTTTTGTAGCAGTGATACAAGTTTTTTGGAATTCTCTTTTAGGAAAGAGGATGGGGTGGATTTGGGGGCCAAAAAGTCTGAATGTGAATTGTTGTTCCCCTGAGTTGAGGAAAAAATATGGACTTTAGCAAAATGAGAAAGATTATTTTTGTTATTTTAATTACCTTCATTCGAAATTTTTATGTTTTGACAAAATACAGTTATGCGCAACAGTTGAGGAGCTTAAAATTGAAAATTTATAAAAAACCTTCTTCAGAAGAAATTAAAGCAAAATTGGATTCAGAGCAATATCGAGTGACTCAAAAGAACGGAACAGAAAGAGCCTTTAATAATTTATACTGGGATAACAAAAAAGACGGAATTTATGTTGATGTCGTTACCGGTGAACCTCTTTTTAGTTCTTTAGATAAGTATAAATCGGGTACGGGATGGCCTAGTTTTACACGCCCTATTCAAAAAGAAAGGATCATCGAAAAGAAGGATCGCTCTTGGTACGGAGCGGTTCGGACTGAAGTGAGAAGTCGAGATGGAGACTCTCACTTAGGCCACGTTTTTGCAGATGGGCCTGCTCCGACGGGATTAAGGTATTGTATCAATTCTGCTGCACTTCGTTTTGTTCCAAAGGAAAAACTAAAAGAAGAAGGTTACGAAGAGTTCCTATCCCTTTTTGAAAAAAAGAGATAGGACTATAAAGGCTGAGGTTCACAGAAATAGGATTCGACTTCATTTCTAGTCACCTGAGGTTCATGTTCACATATTCTTGGATCTAGCCTTTCCCAGCGGAGTTTTTTGGATCGAATAAGTTTAAGCATTTGCACAAAGTGTACTGTGAGTTCTTTTCTAAGAGGAAGAGTAACTCTTTCCATTGGTTTGTAGGGGTTTCCTCCTGCATATCCTCGTTCACACATTTCTCTTTGGAAGGCTTGGGAGACAGTCCAGTGGTCATTTAAAATTCGATAGAGACCTGCGAGATAACCCGTTCGGTCTTCCCCCATTGTACAGTGAAAATATAAATTTTGATTCGGAGTATTCATTACATTTTTGATTTTTTGAAGGGCTTCTATAGTTTGAAGGCATGTTTTTTTAAACCCTCCCATATCTTTCCACAAAAAAGGAATGTGATGAATTTGATTCATCTTGTATCCAGCTTTTTTAAGGACCTTTATTTCTTTAGTGACTGAGTGCCGACTATTATTTTTAAAGATAAGAATTTGATTAATATTCGCTGTTTTAAGATCTTCAATCCATCTTGAAGGGTCCATTCCTCGCATCAGTTTGTTCTCTTTGAGAACATGAGCATTTGGAATCTGAATCCCTGGAGCGGTAGGTGGGAACGGAGACTCAAAGTCTTTTGCATTCAAATGAAGAGTGAGAAAGGAAAATAAGAACATCGTTATGAGTGAATTCATTCTTTCGATTTAGCAATCTCTTTGTTGGAGGTCAACGTCTGTTGGAAAATTGACGTTTTTAACGCGCCAGGTGATTTGATTTCTTTGAAAAAGTTTCGGATAATCTTCAACAGGCTATTGAAGCATTTGAGATCCAACGGATGTGATCTCAAAACGGAAAGGAATCCACAATGAGTGAGCAAAGACAGAAAGTATACAGAGAGTGTCATCAGAAGCTTTTAAAGCTCAGAGAAGAAGTCTTAAATGGAATCAGTCAAGCGAAAACATCTGTTCAGCAAGAAGTAAAGGGTGACGAAGCAGACATGGTTGCGACTCTTTTAGATCAAGAAACAAATCTAATTCGAAATGAAAAGCTTTTTCAGCATTTGAAACAGATTGAAGATGCGCTTGCTCGGATTGAAAGAGGAACTTATGGAATTTGTGAAGAAACCGAAGAGCCAATTGAAGAAGCTCGACTCCTTGCTTTACCATGGACTAAGCTTTCTCTTGAAGGAGCAGAAGAACGCGAGAGACGCCAGCGGGTCTACGCGCGATCTTCTTAATGTTTCGTTCAGCGCTTTAAAAGATTTCGTTCAATTGAAATCGGTCCGGGACCTTGAAAAGTTAGCCAGGCAAAAAGGATAATATAGAGAAACTCACTCGTACTGAGGAGATCTGTGTAGGAAGAAAGATCTCCAAGGATGGCTGTCCAAATTGCAACTTTCATGACTCCGATGAGAAGGATAGAAAAAATTCTTGTAAAAACTCCTAAAGCAATACAGGTGCCTCCAATGAGTTCAAGTCCAGCAACAAAGGGGGCTTGAATTGAGGCTGCAGGTATTCCAATCGATTCAAAATACTGGGTGACTCCTTGGAGATCCCCAAACTTCCCCCATCCCGAAGTAAAAAAAACATAGCCCAGGATTAGTCGAGTCAGTAATGGGAGGACGGGGTATATTTTACCCAATAGACTTCCAATTTGGTCATCAAAACGTTGAATTTTAGCTAACATTTGAATCTCCTTATGATTTCAATGATTTCTTTTATATAGGTGTATTTTGACATACAAAAATTACTTCTGTCGGATAAAAAAACATTTGTAACAATGAGGTTCCCAATTACACTTATAGGTATAGAAAATAACTCGAGTCCATGAGGACTCAAATATGAAGTGAATTTAAACAACGAAATGAGGAATTTCATGAAAACAACAAATAAATTTTCAAAATTATTAATGGCCGCTGCAGTTTCAGGTTTAGTTGCGGGAAGTGTCGCGTTTTCAGAAAACGCACTTGCAGATCACCACGAAGGACATGATGATAATAAAGGTGATGATGGAAAAGGTGAGTGTAAAGGGCATTGTAAAGGTGAACATCATAAAAAAGAAAAACACCATAAAAAAGAAAAGCATTCTTGCAAAGGTGGATGTGGAGCTAAAAAAGGCGATCATCACGAATAAAAAATTTGTTCAGTGACTTTAGGGCCCAGAGAGGTATACTCCTCTCTGGGCTTTTTTTATGCAAAATAACAGATTATCTGATTTTCCGTACTTAGGTTTTGGACTTGGATTAAGAGGTGACCACCTCGATGATATTTTAAGTGATTCGACTGAGTCTGTTGATTGGTTTGAAGTCATTTCTGAAAACTATATGGGACTAAAAGGAGATGGACATTCTCGTGGAGTTCAAACTTTAGATCAAGTTGCTCAGAAGTTTCCCATTGTTTGTCATGGTGTTTCTTTGTCTTTGGGAAGTAAAGATGAATTAAATGAGAACTACGTGGTTAAACTTCTGAAACTAATTGATCGTTACCAACCTCGTTGGGTTTCCGATCATTTGTGTTGGACAGGTGTTCATGGCGAGTATGCCCATGATCTGTTACCGATGCCTTATACTGAAGAATCTATTGACTGGATTTCTGAAAAAATTCTCAAACTCCAAGATCGACTTAAAAAACGAATTTTAATTGAAAATGTTTCAAGTTATATCGAATTTAATTTTACCCCTATGAAAGAGTATGAATTTTTGAATGCTGTTTTAAAAAAAGCTGACTGTGGACTTTTGTTAGATGTAAATAATGTATATGTGAGTCACTTCAATCACGGAATCGATCCGTACGACTACCTTGATTCACTTCCTATGGAAAGAGTGGGACAAATTCATCTCGCAGGACATACGTTAACAGAGACTCATATTGTAGATACTCATGATGAAGATGTTATTCCTGAAGTATGGGATCTCTATCGATATGCAATAAAAAAGATTGGTCCCGTAAGTACGATGATTGAAAGGGATGATAACATTCCTCCTTATCAAGAGTTATGTCAGGAATTGGGAATAGCAAAACAAATTGCTTCAGAGGAGTGGGGAAATGTCTCATGACTTAGATTTAATGTCCTTACAGAGTTGGTTTCTAAATGCATTAAAAAATAATGAATCATGGGATTTATCTAAAGATCCATGGATTCGGTCTACTTCAAAATTTAAATCTTCGGATCGATTTGAAGTCTACGCCTACGCTTATTTTGCACGGATTCTAGAGTCATTAAGTGAAGATTTCGAGGTAGTAAAAGAAATTATTGGAGATGAAAATTTTAAAAA
>PBMP01000018.1 GCA_002722705.1 Pseudobdellovibrionaceae bacterium
TAAATATATGTAATTATTTAATATTTATTATGTTGATTATTTAAATCAAGTAATGTATGATCACGTTGCTTCTTAAGAAGAGAAGATAAAAATCATCAAGGATGAAACTGAAGATCTGTGGAGTTTTTATGTGGTTTGCATCTTCTTTTTTATTCATTATTTTTCAAAGCCTGAGTTTTGCTCATGCCGTCCCCATGGAAATTGATCTTTCTTATGGAAAAGGAAAACCTTTTTGGCAAAGAGAAAGCTTTAAGGTTCCGGGAGATAAAAACTTTTACCTTGAATTTTTTTCCGAAGAAAAAACGGATAAAAATCAATCGCTCATTTGTCCTCTTGGAATTCAAAACCTTTCTATCACAAGAGCAACCCCTTTAAAAATAGGTCTTATTTCTTTCGAAACCTCTGAAAGACCTTGTTCTGAACATGTAAGTTATCATCAAAAATCAATGACTCGGAGACGAGGGGCCATTCGATTTAAAAAGAAAAAAACACTTCCTCTCGGAGAATACGAAGTTAAAATAGACGATAAAAAAATAGGTCTTCTTATTCTCTCTGAAAATTCAGAACAAATACTTAAACTCTAAATTTGTTTTCGATACCTTCGCATAGACATTCTCTTTTGCATAAAAGAAGAATTGGTCATTGATTCTGGACTGAGCGCTTTGATTGTCTTTTTTGTGAATCTAATCTTTTTTAAAGAATGAACAAGTAAATTAATAGAATTTCCGTCCTTTTGAATTTCACCATAAACCTCTAAAAAAGACTCTGTTAAAAAAATAGATTCATATTTTTCAAATGTTTTCTTAAAAAGAGTAAGATCTAATAATCCATACTCATCCTCTAAAGTTGCAAAACTCACTCCTCCCGCAGTTGGAGGTCTTTGTCTAACAATCAAAAGCCCTGCAACCCTTACTTTGCTTCCACTAACTTGTTTTTTTACTTTAAGTGTATTTAACTGAGAAAGAGTTTTTACTCTTTCCCTTAAACCTTGCATTGGATGCCCTCTTACAGAATGTCGATAAGATCGATAATCATATTGAATACGCTCCCAAGTATCCATAGATTCAAAAAGAGGAGTTGCTGGAATAGACCCTTGAGATCCTGCAAACAAATTCAACTGATCATCTAACCTTGATTCTAACTGAATTTCATATTCTAAAATCATCCAAAGAGCATGTCGTTGATCAAAGCCAAAAACAGAAAAAACATCGCCAATAGCAAGTCGATACAGCACGTCTCTTCTTAACTGAGCTCGAGAAACAAAGTCTGAAAGATTTTTAAACGGTTTTATCTTTCTTTGCTTAAGTAAAAAAGAAATTTCATCAAAATGACATCCACAAACCGTTCTAAAACCCATTTGAATTTCACCTTTTGATGTTAAAACAGAGTCCCACTCAGAGAAATGAGGATTTACTTTTAATACTCGTACACCATGTCTTTTCGCATCATCAATTAACGAATGAACTGAATAAAACCCCATGGGTTGAGAATTAATCAGCCCAAGAGTAAACTGAGCAGGGTAATGGCATTTTAAGTAACAAGAAATATAAGCAATTAAAGCAAAAGATGCTGCATGAGACTCTGGAAATCCATATTCAGAAAACCCTTTAATTTGATTAAAAATTCGTTGTACAAACTCTTGAGAGAGACCTTTCTTTAAAAGACCTACTTTCAATCGACGTCCTATCTTTTCAACTGACCCTACACTTCTCCATGCTCCAATCGCTCTTCTCAACTCATCAGCTTCTCCTGGAGTAAAACCAGCTAAATCGATGGCCATTTTCATGACTTGCTCTTGAAATAAAGGGACACCTAAAGTTTTGTCTAAAATTTTTTTTAACTGAGGATGTTCATAAGTTACTTTTTCAATTCCTCGTCGTCTCTTCAAATAAGGGTGAACCATTTTCCCAACAATAGGACCAGGGCGAACAATCGCAACTTCTACAACAAGGTCGTAAAAATTTTTAGGTTGTAATCTACCTAACATGCTCATTTGGGCTCTGGACTCTATCTGAAAAGTTCCGACCGTATCTGCTTTCTGGATCATTTGATATGTCTTGAAATCATCAGCAGGAATTTGATCAAATGACAATGATGAAATATTATCCAGGGTTTTTCGGATTGCTGTCAACATTCCCAAAGAAAGAAGATCAACTTTCAATAAACCCATAATTTCTAAATCTTCTTTATCCCATTGCACAATCGTTCTTCCCTGCATTCGTGCAGGTTCCACAGGAACGGTTTCAATGATTGGTTCTGAAGAAAGAGTAAACCCTCCAGAATGAATAGAGAGATGTCTTGGAAATCCTTTTATTTCTTCTACTAAAGGTTCTATGAGAGCTTGTTCTTTTTGAGTTAGGGCTCTTTTTAGTTTTTGATCACATGGAACGCCTATCGATTTGGCTACATCTCTGAGTGCTGAACGACTTTTATAAGTAACTATGGCAGAAACCATGGCAGCACGATCTCTGCCATATTTTCTATAAACATATTGAATAACTTCTTCACGTCTTTCGTGTTCAAAATCGACATCAATATCAGGTGGTTCTCCCCTTTCTTCAGAAATAAATCTTTCAAAAAGTAAATCCATTCGAACAGGGTCGATAGCAGTAATACCTAAGCAGTAACAAATAATTGAATTTGCAGCTGAACCTCTTCCTTGACACAAAATTTGGTTCTCTTTTGCAAATTTAACAATATCCCAAATGGTTAAAAAATAATCTGCAAATTTTAAACGCCTAACAAGCTTAAGCTCATGCTCTATTTGTTTTAAAACAGCTTCAGGAAGTCCGTGAGGATATCTTTTTTTAGCTCCTTCATAAATAATATTTTTTAAAAAACTTTCTGCAGTTTCCCCCTGAGGAATCCACTCTGATGGGTAATAATATCTCAATTCAGATCCACAAAAACTTGAACGTTCAGCAATTTCCATAGTGTGATCTAAACACTCTGTCCAGTCAGAAAATAATTTTATCATTTGATGCGGAGATTTTAGATAATGTTCAGAATTTTGAGTTCTCTGATAACCTATTTCTGGTAGTGTTTTTTGTAAGCGAATGGAAGTCAATACATCATGAAGTTTCTTCTTATCTTTATCATGAAAATAAACCATATTAGTCGCTAAAGGACGAATTCCATAAGATAAGAGAAGTTTTTTTGCATAAGAAAACTGAATTCTCTCTTGCCCATCAAAATTTCTACTGAGTTTATAAAAAACTCTATTCCCAAAAAAATCCACATACTCTGAATAAGGTTCTTTTCCCCTTCCCTGAAGAGCTAAAATAAGTTCATCTCTTCCAGGATAAGTCTCAATTAAATGAAAAAATTGACTTAAACTGAGCTCAGCATATCCTTTTACTTCATTTTTATGAGCCTCTGTAATAATGCGACAAAGAAGCCCATAAGATCTTCTTGAAGTAGCAATAAGAGAAATAGGGTTTTTTCCAGAAATTTCTATAGTTGCACCAATAATCAATTTTATTGGAAAACCATTTGTCTTTACTGAATGATATGCTTTTGGAAAACCATAAACCCCATAATTATCACAAATTCCAATCGCTGAATATTGTAGCTTAATCGCACGTTCGACAATTTCATGTGGACGAGAAGCACCAGATAAAAAAGAATAATGTGTTTTACAGAATAACTCTACGAAGTCCATTACCACTTGACCTCTGAAATTATTTTTTAATCAAAAAATCCATGTAGAAAAAAACAGTTCCCTGGAGATTGAGAAGTCCTAAAAACCCAAATCCAATTTCCCTCTTCCGTTTGAACTGGATAATAATGCCGATCATCTTCTTCTAAGTGATTTAAATCCCACCATTCAGGAGAATAAGCCTCTGGACGTCCCCATTGCAAAATTCTCCAAACTTGATTTCCATTTTTTTTCAAAAAATAATCACCAACAAGCATTAAAGGCTCTGGTACTTTTAAAATTCGATTGGGTTTTTTTGCTCGCTCAGAATGAACATCTTCGTTTTTTTCTTCTAAAAGAAGATCATACTCACTGATTCGAGTCCAAAATTTTTCTGGAGAATAACTTTCCCTTGGCTTTTTATAAAAAACATTTCCCTCTCCAACTCTACGAGTTAGACGGAGAACGAGAGAATCCCATTCTTCCATTTCTTCCTCTCGAAATGAGAAAAAATTTTTCTGAGCACTATTTCCTGGAACTGTTTCTATAATTCGAAAAGAAAGTGATTCAACACTACCTTCAAGAGGAAACTTCCCTAAGGAAAGACTTACTTTTTCATAAAGCAAAGGAACAATTGCCAAAGAAGAAGATTGAGCTAAAGATAAAGAAAGAGTCCAACTTCTCCTTCTTTTCCCTAAAGGAACATTTTTACCTTGTTCAAAAGAAAGTTCAACACGACTTGCTTTTAAAGAAAGCCCCCTGAGTCGAGCAGTTGCTCGATCAACTGCACTTTGAACTTTGAAGAAAATTGACTCTAAATTTTCAAGAGAATAAAAATCTCCATTCTCCCAAAGATTTTCAGACTCAATTATTTCTTTTTCTTTTTTATATAAAGGCCAAGGCTCTTGAGAAGAATCCTCTATTCTTTGAACTAATTTCATTCCTATCGCACCGAAACGAGAAGTCAATGTCCCTGATGGAAGTGAAAAAAAGTCTTTTAAAGACTCAATACCAAGAACTTTTAAAAAAGAAATAATCTTTTTTGTTTTTTTATCTAACTCTTCATCAAAACAAAAAGGAGAAGCGTAATCACATAGTGCATCTACGGGCAAATAATCGACTTGCTCTACCTGAAATCGAGCCATGGCTAGCGCTGAAGAAACATCCTCCGCAAGGGAAATTTGAGGATTTTCTCCAAAACGCTTAGCCAAAGAACTCAACCGCATCATCAAACCATACTCCGAATACATTCTTCGACATTGACTTACCTCAAGAAAAATAGCTTCATTTTCACGAACTGAAACTTGAGGAGTAAAACGAAGACATGCTTCTGCGAGTCGGTTTAAATCTTTTTTTGAATCTTTAAAAAAAAGACAAATAATTCTTAGTTTTTTTATTTTTTCTTTTGAGATCTTATCTTCAACAATAGTGAGATGTTTTTTAGGCGTCTCAACTATTTCTAGAGACTTTGTAACTGCACTCCCAATTCCCAACTCTTTTTCTTTCTGAAATGTCTTCACTCTCATAAATGCCCCCTTTTTAATGGTTTAATTTTTTTTGAAAATAAAAATGAATCACGTAAATCACCCTTTTCAATCCAATCATCTATTTTCTGAAAACGACTTACTTTCATCTGAGACACCGGTCGATTTACTCTTATTTTTTGAGTAAATGACCAGTGCTCATGATTGGAGGGGAAGTGGCTAATGAAAAAAATAAGTCCCTCATAACGTTTTGCTAAAACTTGTAATTTCCGAAATCCGACCAATCCTTCAGAAACAGAAAACGAAGGAACATCAATAATTAAAATAGAAAAAAGTCCTGATTTAAAAAGCTGTTCAACAATCCAAGGAATATCTTTTTTACTTTGAATAAAAAGAATTCGTTTTCTTTCAATAAGATTTTTTTCAAAAAAGTGATGAAACTCTTCAATGATAGCTAAATGACGATCTTCTCTATTCATTAAAAAATCAGAAATTACTTCTAACTTTCCAGAACCAAGTCTTCCAGATACTTCTATCAGACTTCCGTAAGTCATTTTCACTTCTTCTTTTTTAGAGAAAAAAAACTGTTTTTTAAACCGTTCTCCGCCTTTAAGAAGCTCACTTGCTTTAAAAACATCCGGTAAATCTACTTTAGACACACGAGTCCCTTTCAATGTGACCATTTAAAAAATTTTTTATAACTAAGACTGAGAAAAACTTTAATTCGATAAATCTCGAATAAGACCTACTAAAATTCCTTCAATTTTAAAATGCAATGGATCTCGCATTTGATCAATTACAATAGGTTCGTATTGAGAATTTGCAGGTAATAGACGAATTTTTGAATCTTTATTTTGGTAACGTTTAATCGTTGCTTCGTTATTTATTAAAGCAACAATCGTTTCTCCATTTTTCGCTTCTTCTTGTTTTTTAATCACAACAAAATCACCATCTAAAATTCCATCTTCAATCATAGAATCTCCTGCGACTTTCAAAACAAAATGTTCACCTTTTTTCTTTAAAAGAGTCGCAGGAACATCAATCGTATCAGCAACTTCAACAGCCTCTATCGGATATCCAGCTGCGACTCTTCCAACCAAAGGTAAAGGAACTGCTTCGGCAGTGGATGTCGGTGTGGGTCGTGGATCAACCACCTCCATTCCTCTACGAGCATTTAAGGTCTTTTTTAAAAAACCATGACGCTCAAGACGAACGAGATAATTCTGGACAGTTCCTAATGATTTAAAACCAAAGTGCTTTGCAATTTCTGCTTGAGAAGGTGCATAACCATTCTCCTGATCAAATTTCTGTATAAACTGAAGAACATCTTTTTGTTTTGGTGTCAGTGCAGGTGCCATTTAAAAACCTCTCTCTTTGAACTAATTTAGCGTATGTTTTGCGTAAGTCAACTAGTTGTTACGCAAAACATACGCTTTTTTTAAATTCAATTATTTCAATATCTTGCACTCTCCGAAATATCTATTTACGTAAAACCCCAAGATAACAAATGAAACCAACTTTAAAAACACTCGTTAGTGATTCATTTCCTAGCAAACCAACCTACATGGCCTAAATTTTGCTTTTTTGAAAAGAAGTCGAATTAAATATTCAATAATAAAGGAATTTTTATGTTAAAAGTGTTTAAGTTTTTTACAGTAGGATTAATTTTCACCATTGGCTTGCCTTCACTTGCCGAACCCCTGGATGAAAAACTTGTCGACCATAAACAGGGCCTAAAATTATGGATTAAGAATCCAGAAAAAAACCAAGCTCTAGCGGTTTTTCGACAAAAGGGGGAAATTACATCGAAAAGCGTTCGCTTACATTCTCCACCAGTCGAAAAAAGTGAGGGGCTATTTTCAAAAAGAACTACATTTTGTTCCGTCGAAAGAAACAATGGAACTTCTCTAAAAGGTGACATTGCCGTAATCGAAGAGATCAAATTGGTGAGAAGTAATGATGGCCACTCAAAAATCGAACTCTTTCTATCAAACTCGAACTTAATCAAAGTCACCTGTAGAGGATGGGGAAGCGTAAAAACCGAAGACTTGACCATAAGAGATCTTCAAGATGCTTTCCATAGTGCATTAACTGTATTGGTTCCTCAAGATGACGCTCATTCTCAGGATCCAAGTGTAATATCAACAAGTTCAGTCAAAGAAGTTTCACAGTCTTACTGTCATGATAATGGGCTTTGTGGAACCTATGATGAAAAAGGTAATTTTTCCACGGATGCCCGCTAATGGTTCTTTATTTAATGGAACCCAGAATATTTCAGATTCCGGGTTCCATCAAAATCCTCTGTCGATTTCAATCGAAAATACTGAATTCCGATAAAATAAAAATTAAATCTCTAAATACTTCACAAAAATAAAATTCAAAACGAGATAATTGATTGCGACAATCTTTAATCAATTATCAATCGTCTGAATCTGAACTTGACTTGCAGAAATTACGGCTTCACTGATTTGTTCATCAAACAGTGGTTACCAGCAAGTAGCGACGGGTTGAAATCTCAATCACGAGTGGGTCGTTGCAATAAAAAATCGAAGGTCCTGGTGTAAATTAAAGGGACATAGGTAGATTACAGCTGCACAGCGACATTGTGTTTTTCAAAATCTTTTCATAAAGTTACAGGATCATATATCGCTAACATCTTTAATGAGGCAACTCGGCCGTCAAAATTCAATTAAAGTTTAAAAGAAAAAATGCCGAAAAGAGAATAGGAACTTCACTCAAAGGAAAGATCATCATGAAACGATATCAATTTGCTCTCATTGCTCACCTTCTTTTTATCTCTTCAGTTCATGCAAAAAAAAATGAGTGCAACTCACCTAGAAAAGATGTTTTTGCTATTAGCCAAGAATGGGAAGATCGTTGCTGCTCCGGAGTGAAAGTTATTTCTTATGGAAAAAATCAATTCAGTCGTGTCTGTAAAAATCAAAAAGATCGACCAGAATTACTGACCAAACTCTGTTCTATTTATATTGATACTGATGTACCTGAAAAGAGACAACAGTATGGGCATCTTCAGGGATATTATAAAACATGTGATCCCAAAGCCTATCATTTCAAAGAAAAAGTAGAGCTCCTCTCACCTCAACTCAAAGAAGAAATTTTTAGACTTCATAAAATCGCCGAAAAACGAACTCAACAAGAACAAGGTGGAGAAGACGCTCTCATGAGTCACTTTTTTGGACTCGCAGTTCAAACGTGTAACAACACCATCTTAGATGCAATGGTGACTGCAATGCCAAACTACTACGATAACCACCGTGAAGACCACATCCCTCATCTCAATGCATTAATACAAGATCATCACAAAAGAAAATCAAAAAAACAATTTCCTTGCTTGGAAACAATGGCACGCCTACAAGTTCCTGCCAGTACTCAAAATTACGCTCACGCAGTCACAGAATCGCTTAAATCAGTCAGTAATTTACTCAATAAAATAACGCACTCAAAAGAAGAAAAACAGACCATACGACACCCAGAGGCAATTTCAGCAAAATAAAGACCTCTCCTCTTGAAACTGTCTGTGCTTTTGGATAAATCGCAGTGGAAATGAAATTAATACTCCTTACCCTGATTTTTAGTATTTCTACAAGTCAAGCTGTAGAACTTCAAAGACGCAAAACCCCTTCTGTAAAAACAAACGAAGCTCAGTGGTCCAAAGAAGGAGCTCTTATTTTCCCCTCAGGTGGAGCAGCCGAACACTATCAAGATAAAGATCTTACGTTAAAAGAAGTGAGTGAAAAAAATAGACGTTTAAAAATAAAACTCAAACCTGCTCAGCATTGCATTACGGAAGACGGTCAAACCATCGACCATGAACATCCTTTATTTTCGAAATGCTACCAAAGACAGGAAAAAATTAGATCTCAGAAAAGTGGAAAACTCATTGAGTCTGAGTCTTCTGTCGATATTTTACAAATCACAAGATAAAAAAAAGCCCTCTTTAGAGGGCTTTTTTCTTTCATCAAACTAGAACCTAAAACTAAAATTCGTTGCAAGATTAGATAACTGATCTCAATAAATTCCCCATGTAAATGCATGAGTTGGAACCAAAGAAAGCCCCACTGAAGGTCCCTGATTCATCGCAAGAATCGTACTACCTACGATTGAAACCGCATATCCAACGGTAAACCCAAACATTCCTTTTCCAATAAGAAAGGCTGGTTTTAAAGCAATCTGATCAAAATCCATATTTGTCGTTGTATCTAAAGTAAGCTTTACATGCTGCCCGAGATTAAACCCCAAACCGAATCCCAAAGCATCCACACCTGACACTAAACTATAAGCCGTTACCCCAATATTAAAGACTCCATGAGGTAAAAACATCATCCCTAAATCTAAATCGTTAAAATTCGAACTAAAGACAGATCTCCCTGAAACCCCAAGTGCGAACTCCATTGCAGGAATATAAAAAGCTCCTCCATACTGAAGTCCCATGGTTTCACTATTTACATCATAAAATCCACCAATATCGACCCCGTAAAAACCATTCCCAAAGATCATATCAGCACCCACAGTAGGCTGCCCTAATTGACTTCGATCCACCCAATATGAACTCACATTTAACTTCACCGATTGGTTATAAATCAAACCCGCAGCGTTTCGAAAAACGGCAGTATTATATGCAGGAGCGGCAATCCCTCCCCCGACATCCAATTTATACATATCTTCGCTCATTCCTCGGGCAAAACCACTAAGCGAGAAGAAAATCATCACCAAAGCTATTTTTTTCATAAGTCCCCCATTAAGAGTATTCATAAGCCAACACCGCCTACTCACTCCCCCGATTCTACCAATGAATCTCCCTCTTGATCGAACTAAAATCGTCAATTTTTAGTCTCCACAGACATCAAAAATCAAAAAAGGTACTTTTTTTCACTCTCCTCTTCAATTCGAGGTTGATCTTCTGCTAAAATCCGGATAATCAGTCTCTTCATTCACGTGTGCGTCCCTATCGTCTAGAGGCCTAGGACACCGCCTTTTCACGGCGGCAACCGGGGTTCAAATCCCCGTGGGGACGCCAATTTCTATTGACTCTACCCGATCCGTGGTGGGTGCTACCAATCAAACCCTTTAAAAAAGACCTAAACCCATAACTTCTCGTTTTTATTGTCTTTGCTACGTTATTAAAGCCTTCAACTCTTGCATTTGTGTACCGCCTGTAAAAAAGAAAGGGGAATTGAGACGTTTGACGAATTACTCCAAATTCCCTAGAATCGAGCGGATTTTAGAGAGGCTGTATGAAGAAAATTGATGGGGCTCAAGAGAATAAAAATGGACAGACAGAGACTTTTCCGAAACTTGCATCTTTGGCGGAAAAGATGGCAAGCATCAATAAGGGACTTGAGCCTGACCAGTCCCTAGCGGCGAAGTTGGCGAAATTTTCAGAGCCACTTCAAAAGGCGTCTATGGGATTTGGAAAAGCGCTTGCTGAGCAGCAAAAACAGTATGAAGAGGCGATGGCTCCGCTAGCTCGTTCGGCGAAGGTCTTGAAAAAAATCGCCAACCCGCCAATGCCCGATTTCGATATACCAAGCTTTGAACTTCCAATTGAAGCTCCCACAATAGTGCCTGGATCGGTTTCCCTTGGAATTGAAGAGTCGCTGCGTTCGATTGAGGAGTCGAGAACTCGAGAGACAGAACACAAGGCGATGATGGATCAGATCCAAATGGATACCTTGAATGAACTTGAAACCATTCGAGACTTTTTGGCCAAGGAAGCGGAATATCGCGTTAAGTACGACACGAAGCAAGCGGAATACAATCGAAACAGAGATACCGTTGCTAAGAATCGTCACAAAGAGGCGATGGGTATAGGCAAATGGACGCTCTTGGCAGCGGTTGGGGCAATACTTGTTCCGATTATCCTGGCGATCTACTTTCGCCCGCCAGCGCCGATAGTGAAGGTCAATCTTAGGTCCGTCGAGGAGAAACTGACCTCCTTGATCCAAGTGACCGAGAAAAGTCTCCTTGAAAGCACCAAATTGAGAAATCAGAATCGACAATTGAAGAGAGCACTTTTGCAGAAGAATTCAAAGTTCGATTCAGGAAAAGACAACAAATGATTGAAAGAGATCTAACTTGGGAGGAATTGAAGACGGAAGTTTCGAATCACTTGAAGGAACAAAAGGGGCCAGTCCTTTGTAGAGGCCAGGCAGATTCCTCTTGGGGGCTTCGGACTAGTTTTCACCGTATAGAAAGCGGTTTCACCTTCGTCCAGTACTTTGAAATTGTAAAAAGCCTCGCGGATTTTGTCGGGACCTATGAAAAGAGGACAATTGATGTAGTCGACGCGGAGGTGAACGGCTCTTTTTTAGCCTATTTACAACACCACGGTTTTCCGACTCCACTGCTAGACTGGAGTCATTCTCCATATATTGCGCTTTTCTTCGCATTTTCCGAAATCACCCCTAAAACTAGTGAAACGGGAAAGGTTTCTCTCTGGGTCTTTAATTACTTGAAGTGGACGCAAACTTTTCGACAGACGTACGACTACACGGATACAACTCCGCACGTTTCAATATTGAGACCAAAGTCGATGGGGAATGAACGACAATTGATTCAACAAGGTAATGAGTTCATGTTCACAAATGTCGATGATATCGCTGGCCACATCCAAGAAAATGAAAAAGGAAAAGGAGAGACCTATATGGAAAAGTACAATCTCTCCGTCAAAGAAAGAAATCTCATCATGGAGGAGCTTGAAGTGATGGGGATTAATCGATTTTCTTTATTTCGAACAACTGATGCCTTATGCAGCTACCTCAAAGAATCGTTGTTCCGTTCATCGATAGCTGGCGGATCTCCGGCAGAAAGACTGGAGACTCTAGTAAAGGGTGCTAAGAAGACGGAATGAAACTATTAGCTAGTGAAGATTGCCCGGCTCCTCTGCCTCTTCACTGAGAAGTTTCGCGCCAAGTTGTTTCGGAGTCATTTCAGCCATCCCATAATTAGATGCCCCGATCTTCTTGGGAACGGCCGAAACAAGCAGATCATCTTCATATTCAACCCACGAATCCGAGTTTTCAAAATTTCTGGTGAAGATAGCAACTGTGTCACGACCGGTCATTTTGGATGGATACAGTATTCCCTGAATTCCGGCGGCAGTGAGAAGTTGGCCAAATATCTGTGGATTCGCCGGAACGTCGAATTGCATGGGCCAATCTCGCCAGTCGGGAGTAAGGAGTGTCTCTTTGAGCTGTGATGGGAGTGTCACCATTCCAGGGGTGTCTAGTCCAAGTTGCTTTGCCATCTTCTTCAGGTCGGGAGATATCGTGAAGCCTTTGATCTTATTTACAAACCTTTTCAATTTCTTCGTTTCTCGAAGGTCAAAACATTTATCGAGCTTAAAACTGATTCTAGAAACGGATATTGATTGCTTCTTCGTAAGCGCAAAGTCGTAGTTTGATAATTCCGCTTCCGAATTATCTTGGCAAAGTAGTTCAAATTCAGCCGTTTCTCTGTCCTCGGCCGCATACAGGGCAGGAAATGACGGAAAGTTTATCTCATTTAATTTCTTACTAATATTGAATCTGCCGCCTGTTGGAGAATTGAGACTTCCAACTACGCACAACGGGTGAAGGGAGTACTTTATCTTGTTTGCGCGCTGCCAGTCTTTCTCCTCAACGGGCCCTATCGCATCCCTTGAAAGAATTGAGAGCAGTTCATCTTGAATGTTTTTTCGCTGTCCGGCTAGTTCGGAATAAAACTTCCAGTAGTAGTCCAGTACCTCCTTCACGCGTTTCTTGTTGGCGCGCATTTCGCCCAATGACAACTGCTCTAGGACAATCTCGTCCTTAAACTGATCAGACATTATTCGGTAGAGCCTTCTTCTAGCGCCGTTTGAATAAAGGTAAGAAGTTTTTTGAAACGCCCCACCTTAATCATTTCTCGTGGTGACATATTACCGAGCATCGGGTTAGGGGTTTGAAACCATAGGATGGTTTTCTTTTTATCTTTGAAGAAATTTCCAACGAGATTCAAGGCTACTCCCCATTCGGCGACGCGTTCGAGAAGTTCTCGAGGAATTCTTGTCGGTTCAAGCCTAACCTTATTAAGGGGTATGTCGGAGGCTACAGATACATCCTTGCGGCGGTATCGCAAAAGATCGGTAATCTTTTGTGCGTCTGGCTGTCCCTCCGGACCAAACAATCCAAAATAGTCGTTAGGCGGAACAGATTTAAAAAAGTCGTTTTGTTGTGCTGAAAGCATGGTCCTCCTTTCAGAAGTCTAAAGTCCCTTACCACGTATCGGCCACCTTTTACCATATTTTACCATATTTTACCATAATAACAAAACGCATCAACGCAATGACACGTAATGATATCAAGTAGTTATGACAGCTCTAGTCCAGAAACCACGGCCTTGGAGACTTATATTGGATCACCTCACCCCAAAGCAACTCCTCCAAGGGCTCACCAAATCCCAGCGAAAGCCTCCTCCAGTAGATCCGCTTGCTCGGCTCGCTTTCGCCCTCCCGCCAAGCCCGATAGGTGCTCCGCGGCACATCTACCCGGGCGAGCACGTCTTTCTCTTTCCACTTCCGTTCCTGCTCCAACGCCTTCAGCACAATGTAGAAAGGAATGTCTTCGTGATTCTTGCTCATCTTTCGCCTCCAGTGAGTGAGGTCACTCCAGGTAGTTGCTTCAGGTGTCCCTTAAAAACACCGTGGTGGGTTGAGAGGAGGTAGCGTTTCAAGTTTGAGATCACGATATTGATCCAATGAAAGTGCTCATGTGCGAGGTCAGGGTTTTTCATCGCCACCGCACGCTCATGGTTAAGCTCCTTTCGATAGGCGGCGGCCATATAGGTAGCCTTGCCATCAGATCTAAGAGTGGCTCCATCTGGGATGTGCTTGTCTATCGCTTGCGAAAGCCTTTCCTCCGAGAACATTGATTCAATGCTTGCTACCTTGGCGAACTTCGGTCACAAACAGTTATTTGGCAGCCAAGCCTCAAAACCTGAAATGAATCCAAAAACCTGTTGGTGTCTTGAACAAGTCGAGACTTCACTCCCCGACAAGTTAAGGTCTGATATCGCTGGCAAATTATTGAAAGAGGTTTTTGACTGGCTTGATGATCTGAATAAAGGTATAAATTGCCCCAAGGCAGAGTGTTCGAAAGACTTGATAACTTCTCCCGAAGGCACCGTCCCTGGATTTTGGTAGAGTAAATATGGATACAGAACTTTCAACAGCAACCAAAAGTGAGCGAAACATCCTACGGAGCTTTTTTGAGATGGTCAGCTCTGCGCAACAACAGGACACCAGCATCAGCGACTCTAAGGCCGTCAGAGATACGAAGAATAAGCTGAAAGTTGCTCTTCGCAATACTCCCCAAAGATGTACTTGTGCAAAGAGAACTTGGGGTGGCCCTTGTGAGGTCTGCCAAGGCAGCGACCGTGAGCTGGTTGACCTGAGAAACTTCTTTCGTGTGATCCGTAACGCAAAGAAGCACGATATGACTTCCTCAGAGATACAAGAGTTCATCAAAAATACTCAAGACAGGATCAAGTCCCAGCCACAGAGGTAGTTGGGCACACTTAGGGGCACAGGCACAGACTCTCAATGGAAGAAAGAACCATTCCACCTTTTGGAGAGAATGAAGTATTAAATTCCGAAAGATCAAATTCATTCCGCAGAAAACTCCAAATTTCTGAGCCAGTTTTTGTATCCAACATTCTGAAACTTCCGGTGCCAGAGTTGGCACCAATAAATTTACCATCAGGCGAAAAGAAAACATTAACAACAAAGCCTTCTGCTTCATTTTTTACCTTACTCTTCCAACTCCATACTTTCTCCCGAAAGTGATTTTCGGTAGGCTAGAGACACTCTGGCTTTCCATACAACTCATTCATTAATCGAACATAGTCAGCAAGAGGACCCAGGTCATACCTTGCTCTTCTCTCATCAACAGTTCTGTGATCTTGCATGCTCCAAGGCTCCCAACATTTATCTTTCAGTCTTCCCTGGGTACCGAAAAGCTGCTTCGCCGCCTGACCGTTTTGAACACGCTCGTTCACCATCACCCGGTCAGTTAGGTAAGCAACATCGGGTGGATGGGTATCATTTTGCTTCAAAGCCGTTTCCAGAATTGCCAGGACTTCCTTTTGAAAAGCGACATCACGATCTGCATGTTGAGCAATTAGCCAACCATCACGATTGGCTTGATGACCATGAGTAGAAATTAACGGAAAACCTGTTCGGCTCATTAGAACCTTCGTGGCCATCGTATTCCTTTGATCAATCTGGGCAATTTTCTGCCAAAGTTCGGGTAAAAAAGGACTGTTGGGATCGTCCTTGATCATCTCCATAAGTTTAAAACGAAGCTCCTGATCCTCTTGGACCATCAACCAAAATACCGAAGCAGCGTAAACATACTTCGAGTAGCTCTGACCATTGGTATGCTGAAAATTGTGAGAGAGACCTTCTCGTCGCACATATGTGACCTTCTTATTCTGGCTCTGAAGAAAAGAAGCCAACTGGTCTGAGCTTTCTACAGGCACAGACCAGTCTTCAGTCCCTTGTACGATATAGATTGGAACTTTTACCGATGCAAGGGATTCTCGAAGATCTCGAAACAAGATCGATGCCCACCACTTGTAAGTATTGGTTTCTCCATACCAGGACTTGTCTGGTGTAGGGTTGCCTTTGATCTCCTCAAACTTTGCTCGCATCTTCTCTTGAGCAACATCAACCTCCCCTTGCGAAGCCCCTTCATTAGTCATCTTCTTTCGCTGAAGGAATAACAATTCCTCGGCAAAGGTCATACCCCCACCCCCAGCAGCAAGCATCAGATACCGTGCTTCAGGAATCTGATGTGCAATGAGTCCGCCTAGGGTAGCCCCTTCTGAGCCTCCCATGAGTATGAGTTCTCGATTCCATTCTGGTTTTGAACTACGCAATTCCGCAAAGACAGTATGAAGGTCTTCGATTCTCTGATCGATGGTATTGTTTTCGAGATATTCTTTTGGACAACCTTCCTCTTTCGAAGGAAAGCCCGGTTTTTCAACAGTCAAGAAAGCGGTCTGAAAGATCTGTGTGAAGAGTGTGGCAAACTCGTCATATCTTCCATCAACGCTGGTACACTGAGAACCTTGGAGAAGAATCAGGATTGGGAATTTTGGTGAGTGCTTCGGCTCTTCCAGATAGTATGTAATCTGAGAACCGTCTGGTCGGTCCAGATGATAAGTTGCTCCTAGTACCATCTGGTACACAAAAAGCGATAGAATCGCCGCCGTATATTTCCCCATAATTCCCTCCCCAGTATAAGTAATTCTTCTAACTTAGAGGGCTCTGGTAGGCAAATCATAAACAGCCCTACCCGGTATATCACTGGCAGTCCTCAAGTGGTCTCTTTTTCGGGGAAATTTCAAGACATTTGAGCAAGGCGCATGTAAAAAAGCAAGAAAATACGACGCGACTGATGGCCTAAACAAATGCAACAGACGCGGATCACCGCTTATCGGAATCTTCGAGACATGATCCTCTCTAAAGAAATAGGCAGCGAGTAACAGCTTTCGCTGAACATTCTACGATTCTACCGCTTCCTATTCTGCCAGTATGATTGCACTGAGCAGTAGCTCTCGAAAATACCGGTTCTCCACCGTCATTTGCGCAATTGAATTCGGAATCTTCTTTAGCAAGCTTTTTTGCTTCTCTCTTCGTAAGCGTTTCTTTTGCTAGGCAAACTAATGTAAAACCGCTGCAACTTGCATATCCCGCTCCTCGATATTCCACAAAATCTACACCTGCGGATGCTAGAGACACTGCAAAAAAAGAAACTATTAAGGACCACATAAATACTCTCCGATCAACCCTCACTTGCCGCAGCTATAATACATCGCACAATTCAAATCAACTCTTTCTCGCTGTAGCGATTCTCCGCGAATTGATTCATAAAAAATGTAAGGATAACGCAGCATTGAAACGACCTGGTTAGCTCAGATATGATGTCCGTAAACTTTTAAGAAGTGTTTAGCCGCACCAACTCAAAGAAAAGGAGTCAGAAATGAGCTACCAGGCCAAGAAAGAATA
>PBMP01000019.1 GCA_002722705.1 Pseudobdellovibrionaceae bacterium
CAGACGATCCTTCTTTAAGAAGGAGTTTGAATCGCTGTTTAAAAGAACGAGGAATTCCACTTGCAGAGTCTCGAGATCCGACAGCACTGCGATGGGATGAAAATTTAAAATGGGCATTTTCTCCTTTGAAAGTAGTTTCGTCTCGGTACGAAACTCTCTCTGTTCGTTCCTACTTAAGTTATTTTGATTTAGATTTGTTAAGAAAATCCCAAAATTGGATCGCAGAGTATGGAATTCGAAAGGATCTAAAAAATTATAATTGTCCTCAATTAAAATCTCTTTATGAAAATTTGTTGATTTTAGAAGAGTCTTTTGGAAGAAGGATGACTTTAGAAGAGATCTCGTCTAAACAACTTGAATTTTTAAATCGCTATAGTGAATCGATTGATTCTCATCAGTTAGAACTTTTTGTTTTTTTAGAAAAGTTTTGGAAATCTTTTCAAACCGATTTAAAAGCTCTGGGACTTGAAAGAAAAAAAGCACCTGTCGGTTGGTGGTTAGAGCGTGTGGGAGATCGATTGGATCAGATGGGAGCTTTAGTTGATTTAATCAAACCCACTCATGGAGTTCAAATTTATCGATTTTCTCAAGTTCCTTTTTGGAGTAATCGAGAAAAAATAAAAAACCTTTACTTTTTAGGGTTTTCCTCGCGATGGCTCTCGGGCGATTCTGTTGCGGATTATGGAATGAATGATCGAGAAAAAGATCTTTTATCCTCTGAGTTCAATGTAACTTCGACCTTTAGGGTCATTGAACAAAGAATGTTGATTTTAGATCAATGGCTTGATTTATCAGAACAGGTCACCTTTTTAGATTCTCATTATGCTTGGGATGGAAAAGAAAAGGAAAGTCTTCATGCGACTTTTCAGGAGTGGCCAAGTGTAAATGTTTTGGAAACTAAGCATTACGGAACGCACTCAAGGTGGAAAAAATCATTTTCTGGTTTGATGAAAAAACAAGAAAATAACTTAAAGTTAACTCCTCTTGTGAAAGAAGAAGTCAGAGCAACAGAGTTAGATCGTTACAGTCGATGTTTATTTCAAGGATTGGCTGCTTATCGTTGGAACTTAAGAGATGTTCGCCATGCAGAGGAAGAACTTTGGCCGGATGTCCTTGGAAATCTCCTTCATGCGTGTGTAGAGATTTTATTGTTAAATCGAACAGATCAAGGAACATTTACGAAGAGCTTGAATGAAGTCATTGAAGAAGCTCAATCAAGAGTTCGTATTAAAGGGTGGATGAAAAACCGATTAACTGATCATGCATTGATTAGAAAAATAAAGAAAATTTTAGAAGTTTTTTGTGAAAAAGAAAAAGAGTATGTCCTTCGTTCGGGTACAGCCGTTTTTCAATTAGAAGATCAAAATTCACTTTCACTTCAGATAGGAAAAACTCGAGTTTATGGAAGACCTGATCGAATTGATTCACATCCGGATGGATTATTTGTAATTGATTATAAAACATCATCACAACTCCCTGCGGGAGTAGAAATGATTGAAGATCATTATCGGTTGCAACTTCCATTTTACGCGTTAGCAGCTCCATTGCAGTATCAAAGACCTGTGATTGGTGCTCAATTGATTCAATTGAATTCAAGTGGGAATCGAAATCACGGTATTTTTTACAAAAAATGGAATGATAAAAAAGAAGGATTGACTCATACTCGTTCAAAAAAAAATGTTTTTGAAGAAGAGCCTGAATTTATTTGGTCCCGGGCGTATGAGGCGATCGAGCACACTTTAAAAGAAATGGAATCTGGAATGTATTCTGCGGTTCCACGAAAAGAAATAGAATGTCGATCATGCGTATATTCTGATCTTTGCGGAAAACGTAGGCAGCGTGTTGATCTGGATGAGTAGCGTTTTTTTAAAAAAAGGTCTGGTATTAAAAGGAACCGGTGATCTTGATTTTGGTTATCAGTCTATCAAAGCGTAGATTCAAATTTGTTGAAATGATTCGTTAAACTAAAATAAACAGGTATTGAGTGGGTGAATTTTTTAAGAAAAGAAATTTATATAACGCATATTGACATAATTTGATCTTTTTTTTAGCTCCTAGTGGAGATGAGGAGAGATCATGAAAGTTTCAAGTTTAATGGTGGGAATTCTGGCTTTAAGCCTAGGGGGGTGTGAAATTCACCAAGTCGCAAAGCATGTGACAAAAAAAGTAGGAATTCCAGTCCATGTAAGAACGACAGAAGATGATGAATGTATGCAGTCGACATTAGATTCTCTTGTCAAAGAATATGAGGGTCTCTCCTCTTCTCAAAAAAGAAAGCTGAGAAAAAATTTATCAATGTATCGGTCTATTATTTTAAATCGATCTGAAAAAGTGCAAGAAGTTCATGGGACTTTGACACGTGTTTTTTTAATAAAGTCTAGAAAAAAAAGTGACTGTGGGGGGCGTCTATGTACTGCATATCAGGGATATGTTGCTCAGAAAGATATCTGTGATGAGAATGGTATTTGTGATGGAAGGCGTTGGATCGGTGAGAATCCTGTGACTCATGTCAAGGCAGGAGATTCTTTGGAAATTACGCCGCAAATGGGACTGGACCAAACTTATTTGACTTATTATCAAACCCTACAAAAAGCGACTTTTGATCAAGCCAATACAATTGATGAAACATCTCTTCTTTGGCAAGAAGATAAACTTTATAAATTAGTAAATGTGCCACCGAAAAGAAAGATTGCTCAATCATTTAAAGCTCCTATCAATGGAATTTATTGTAGTCCTGCGATTCATTTAAAAGATCTCTTTTAATCCATAACTCTAAGAGTCATGCCTTTTTTTCTGATAAGAAGGGGCATGACTCAATATGAAGATCTTTCTCCTCAACAAAAAGAAGTAGTTGATTCTTGGGGACAAGGCCTTGCTGTTCAGGCAGGGGCAGGTTCTGGTAAGACAACAACTCTTGTAATCAAATGTGAAACTCTTTTGAAGAGAAAACCTGATGCTCGGTTTGCAGCAGTTTCTTTTACTGAAAGATCTGCTAGTGATTTAAAAGAGAAGTTATCTGATCGAATTCATTTGGGAGGACCTGACTTTGCAGGGCACTGGGTAAAAACTATTCATGGTCTTTGTGCTTCAGTGATTCGTGATTTTCCAACTGAAGCAGGATTTGATGGCGAAGAGACTGTGATGGCTGAAGCAGAAAGTCTTGAGCTTTGGGAGCGTTGTGTTCAGCGCCTTTGGTGGGATAATCCTCCAGAAGAAGTTGAAAGAGCAGTTGATTTTTTACTTAAGCGAGAAACACGAAGTTCTTTTTTGGATTTACTCAAGAGATCAAAAGATTTGGCGTCTTTTGGGTTGATAGAATATCTAAATAGAAACTCAGATGAACAAGCTTTGCAGAAGGTGCTGTCGTATTTGTTTGAGCACTACAATCGTTTAAAGTTTAGAAGAGGAACGATTGATTTTCAGGATTTAGAACAAGGAGCCGATAGAGCTTTATCTTATTCTCATGTTCAAAAGCATTACCAACAACGTTTTGATTTGGTGATGATTGATGAGTTTCAAGACACAAATCCGCTTCAAGCAAGACTTTTGTGGAATTTTGTTAAAAACGATCAATCTAACCTTTGTGTTGTAGGTGATCCGAAGCAATCTATTTATCGATTTAGAGATGCTGATGTTTCTGTCTTTGATGACCTTTGCTCTCGTTTACCAGTGAAAAAATCTTTGAGTTGGAACTTTAGATCGCGACCCGAAATTATTCATTACGTAAATGGAATTTGTGAAAAAATTTTTCCTTATTCGAAAATGAACTATGAACCTCTTGAGCCAAAGAAATCTTCGACTGATGAACCTGCGATCATAGAGTTGAACATTACGGATCCGAAAGAGTTTGCGGGTTGGGTTCAATCAGAGCGAGCAAAAGGAGCTCGTTTAGAGGATATGGCTATTCTTTTAAGGAAAATTCGAGGAAATGAGAATTGGATCAAAGCACTTATTGAATCTGGTGTTCCGATAGCGATTAGTTCGGGGGGGCTTTTCTGGGAAGACCCAAGAGTCAGAGAGCTTGTTTCTTTTCTAAAGTGGTGGTCACAACCTGAAAATGAACTTTCAGGAGCTGTTTTTTTACGAGCTCCGTGGGTTCCGGTCACAGATGATTGGATTGATGAGCAAAGAAAATTAGATAAAAATCTTTGGGATTCTTTTTTCGAATTAGAGATTCCTTTAGCGAAGAGGCTCTCAAAGTTTTTAAATCAACCGGTTCGTCCCTCAGAGCTTCTTTGGAGTTTTTTAGAGGAAGGGCAAGAAGAAGAATTAGGAACTGCTGTTTTAGGATTATGGCATCGAGCGGAGGAATCTTCTTCAAGAGGATTAGATTTTGTGATGAATGTGAGTGAGATGGAAAATGCCGTTCAGAAAAGTCTTAGGGAAAGAGAAGTTCCTCCACCGCACAATGAAGGCCAATTAACGATAATGACTCTTCACGGATCAAAGGGGTTAGAGTTTCCAAGAGTGATTTTGTTAGATTTAAAAGGAAAAACAAAAGCACCTAATTCTCCTCTTCTCTATTGGGATAGAAATGATGGTGCATATTTAGCAGGAAGAGACGATTTAGGGGCAAGACTAAAGAAAGATTCAGTTGAAAATCTGTGGAAAGATCGAGAGCTTTTACATGTTCGAGCAGAAAGTATGAGACTGTTTTATGTCGCATTGACTCGTCCTCAGAATCAATTAATTTTAGTAAAAACGGAAAATGAAAAACTTGAAAAAGAATATGAGAAACCAGAAAAAATTTTTGAGTCTGATCACTGGAGAGGTTGGATCGATCTCGCGGGTGATTCTAAAATTATTCAGAAGGAAGAAGTTCGAAACGAAAATTTTGAACAAAATCCACAAACAGAAGAGGTTTTTTGTTTAAATAAAATCAATTCATATCAAAAAGAACGTCCAAGACATAGTGTGACTGAATGGAATATTCTCTCTCTTTGTGAAAGGAAGTATGTTTGGAAAACGATTGTGAGCAGAGCTCCACAAAAGAAAGTCCAGGTACGTGATTCTTCTTCTTCTTCTTCTTCCATTAATTTTCAGGAGTTGGGAACAGATGTTCATGCTGCTTTTGAAAATGAAGACCGTGAATCTTCATTTATCTTTTTAAAGAAAAAATGGAAAAATATCTTACCTTGGGATGATCTTTTAGAATGGTCAAATCAGAGTCAATGGTTTAGTGAGAATTTTATTCAAACATGGAATGAACTTCCTTTTGAGGTTCCTGTAACCTCAGGAAAAGCGCAAGTTCTTGTTGGAGCAATTGATCGAGTTGTCGAGAGTAAGGATGCTTTTTATATTCTTGATTACAAAGTCACATTGAAATCAAAATCTGCAGAAGCATTAATTGAAGCTTACCAAGCTCAATTGCAACTTTACTGTTGGGCCTTAAGTCAGCTTTTGTTTGACTCACCAAAGAAAATAAAAGCATTTTTAATTCAAATTGATCAAAGTGGGGTACGTGAAATAGAAGTTCCGGTTTCAGAATCTCCAAACATTCATCCATTTAAAATTGCATCTCGGATTAATGAACTTATTGCAGCTCCTGAAAAACATCAAGCGACTCCTTCAGCTCATTGTTTAGTGTGTGAATACTCTTCATTTTGTGATCGAGCAGCTTTGTGTTGATGCGCTGTGCTTTGTTGTTGTTTTTTATTCAAAAATATTTCACTAGACAGAAAATAGATCTCCAGTCATAAGCTCATTTCTTTTTTTAACAACAATGTCTTTTGTTTTAAAAGACAAGATAACGATCATTGAGAGGGGATTGTTTTGAATAAGATAAAACTGTTTGTGGCAGCAGCTTTGATTCTAACTTGGCTTCCAGGCTGTGAAATTGAAGATGGATGTCTTGTTTTACCGGGTGATGATCCAGAAAATTGTCATGCAGATACAGATGGAAGAGTTGACGAGCCTGCTGAGGTGGATGTTGATGAGCTTTGTTCCGAACTCGCTAAAATGAAGCTTCCAGGATTTGAAGACTATACTGAAGGAAGAATTGTGACTCCCCTTGGATACTCTGGGACTGAGATTCCTGAGTCGACTACTGTTTGGGTAAATGAGTATCCTGTTAAGAATATGAAGTGGACGTGGACAGGACCAGGTTTATCTCATTATTCTTGGATTTGGCAAAATATTCCAAATACTCATATGGAACCAGCGACTGTGGATGCTTCTCAATTGGATCAAAAAGGAAAACCTGTTGGTGAAGACATTTATGAACTTGAAATTGATCACAAAGCCCAACCTCACTTCAATAAAGAAAAGTGGGATGCTCCAGAAAACTGGTGGGAACAAAATATTGTGTGGGTAGTTGTAGAAACAGGAGCGCTTCCAGAACCTCCGAGTGCACAATTTAGATATCGAGAAACTCTAGGTGGAACAGATGATCATGTTGTTATGGCTCCTATTGTGATTACCTTAGAGTCAGGAAAGGCATGGGCGTTAGCTGCATCAGTTCCTAAATTTGCTTCAGGATCGTGGGAAATTTATGGAGGACCTTTTAGAGTCAGAGGTCGGGCTTATCGATTCAGTAGTCCAAAAGATAACTCTGTAGTTGGAGATCCTCTTGCAGCTCACTACACGACAGTAGCTAATCCTGAAGATTATTTTCCGTATGGTGCGCTTCAAGGAACTGGATATGGAGAATGGTTCTTTTCTGCAACACATGGAATGTGTCAATTTAGAAAAGGAAACATGGATGATTTAGGAAGTAAGTAAAATTACTCTAAAGACGATGAGAGAGAAATTTCATTTTTTTGAAGTTTCTCTCTCTCTGTTTGAAGTTCAATTGTGACTCTTGTAAATTTATTTTTCTCACTTTCGAGATTAATTTCCCCACCCCATGAGAGAATTGTTTTTTTTGCATCCCATAGGCCCAATCCTTTGAGTTCCTTTTTTTTGTTTTTTGTGGAGAATCCTGGAAAAAATATTTTTTCAATATTTTCCTTTAAAATTCCTTTTCCATTGTCTTGGATGTTTATTTTTATTTTCTCATTTTTCAGTTCGTAAAAGATTAGTATTTCTCCATTGTTTTCTATTGCTTCAATAGAGTTATTAATGATATTAGAACAAATTCGAATAAATTTATTAGAGTTTCCGTAAAAAAATCTCGATTTAAGTTCTTTTGAAAAAAGGTGTTTTATTTGAATATTTTTATTTAAATAAAGTTCATGTTTTTTTTCGAAAATTAAATCCTCAATGGTTTCAATAATGAAAATTTTCTTTTTCATAGATCCATTAAAATAATGAGATTGACTTAGGTCGTTGATTATTGTTTCTATTCTGTGCGAGGCCATGCGGATTAATTTTTTTTCAGTTTTGAATTCATCGATTCCAGATATTCCAACTTTTAAAGCTGAGAGAGGAGATTTTATATCGTGAATGACTTGTCTTGCTATTTCTGCTTTTGCTTTAGATTCTTTTTCTAAGATTTCTTGTTTGTTTTTAACATTAAGATATTCTGTGTATTTTTCGACAGCATGCTCTAGACGTTTAATTTCATTGTTTTCTAGTGTTGGTTTTTCGTTTTCGTTTAGTTTAAGAGATATTTTTGAGGTTAGGTGTTGAATTGGGTCAATTATTTTTATTTTAAAAAATAAAAGACTAAGTGTAACTCCTAGTATTAAAAAAATAATAAATGAAATAAGAAAAACGTAGCTATTCTCTTTTTGGTTATCTTTATAATTAATTTTAATTCTTTCATTAGAGAATAATTCTCTAGATTTGTTTTTTGTTAATATTTGAACACGATCTCTATGTAAACCAATAAGTTTATCTTCATCTATTGAAATTTTTATATATGCTACAGGAGGTCCGTTAGCAATGAGGTGATGGTTGTCGTCAAATGAAATTTTTTTGGTTATATATAAATTATTTTTAATCCACTTTTTTTTTGTCGCTATTGCTTTATTTTCTTCGTTTTTTATGAAGAATTTCCAGTTTGTTATAAAATTAAATTCGTTTAAGTCAGAATAGATTTTAGAGAATAAGAGAGTTTTGATGTGAGTTCTTAATGGTTTTGGAGAGAGAATATAGTTTATCATTTCTGTTGATTGAGAAATGTTACTAATTCGATCTTTAGTTCGATCTACTTTATGGTTTATGCTTTTTTCTATTTGATTTCTAAGGTTTTCCCTAATTTCGAAACTTTCACGATCTTTTTGCATTTTCCATTGAATTAAGAAGAATAATCCTAAGCTAAGAGGAACTGCAACCGAAAATAAAATAGTGATAATGAGTATCGTTTTAATTTTCACTTTTTATAAACCTTATTTTTTTCCACCATGAATTTAATTTTTCTTGGTTTTCGCCCACTGGTTCACGGATGATAGAATAGTTTTCTTTTTTTAAAAAATTAATGGCTTCTTTTTTTAGATTTTCAATCTTTTGATTGCTAGATGAATTTGTTTTTTTATAGGGAGAAAAATAAAAAGTTTCTTCAATCAGTGTTTTTGTATTTTTTTTATTTGTTATTCTTTTTACAAAACTTATTAAAGAATTTAGTCTCTTTTTTGAGTAGCTTTTATTTAAAATGCAGACGAAGTCAGCCCCTATTGTTGGATAGTTTTTAGGTATGAAATAGGATATGTTTTTGTTAGTTTTTATTGCTCTGGTTCCGATGCCGTGCCACCCATAAGACGCTGCTTTTGAATTATTTTTTAAGAAAACTATTGAAGATTTAAAGTCTTTTTCAGAAATTCCTTTAAATTTATCAGTAATCGAATTTAGTTCAGATTCTGTGCAATTTGATAATATTTTTTCTATTGAGTAAGGATGACCTTCTAGAGAACGAGTACATTTTTTTTTAGAATCAATCATTGCTCTAATAAAAATTTCAGAGGCTTCATCAATAAGTCTAATTTTCTTCTTTTCTTTATTTAGATTGATAAAGTCGAAAATAGTATCAGGAGGAGGGGTGAGAATATTGCCTCTAGAAACGTAAGCAGTTACTGACCAAATGTAGGGAATGCAGTGTGGAGCAAGTGCTCTAATTTCTTTTAGATACTCATTTGGTCTCAACTGATTTAGAGTATTTTTTTTTATATAACCATGCCTGTTTAAAATTTTATAAGACGAATTTGAAAGAATAGCAATATCGTATAATTCTGTTTTAGCTGCGATTGAACCGAGAGCAATTTGATTGGATCGATATAGTGTTGCATCAATTTTGTAGTTCAATTTTTGAAGGTCCGTCAGTGTAGACTCAGGCAGAAACCCCCACCAGCTCATCAACTTAATTGGGGTTATTCCAAATGTACTAGACAAGAGAAGGTAAAAAAAGAGGGTGGGAGTAAACATTTGTGCGCCGTTCTACCTTATTCTTTATAGAATGTCAAAGTTCATTACTAAAAAGATACACTAAAAAATCTTATAAAATCATATAGTTATTTTTAGAAGTTGATTTTTTAGGTTTTAGATTACATGGTCAATGTTCTTTATTTTCATTAATTTACAAAAACAATCAAGTATGAGATCCTATAAATAATGAATTTGTTTCAGTTTTTGACTAGAAACACGATTTTGTATGCTGTGGTTTTCGCATTTTTTCTGGGGGTTTATCCTCAGTACGGAGTTGCGTCTTCTTCCAAGAGGGATACGCCGGAGTCTATTCGGTGTATTTTGGGCGATAAAGGGATTGTTGAAAATCCTGTGAGTTCTGAAGATTCTTTGAAAATTAGTTTCAGTCCTGATGAGCAAGATGAAATTGCTCTTTATAGAGAGAAGTGGAAGCGACACCGGTCGCATTCAGATAAAGCAAAAGAACGTTTTCAAAAAAATCATGACGAAGACATTAAAATGCTTTTAAGTGGCAAGGCTTTATCAGAAGACAAGCGAGTATTTTCTTTTGTAAATGCTGTTCAAAAAGAGTTGAATGATCGAGTTATCAGAAGTCAAACTTTGGTTGATGCCATGAATAATCGATATCGAAAGCTTTTAGAAGAAGAGTTAAATAAATCTTCTGTTTTAACGATGAGAAGATGGGATGGCGCTTTTGGAACGGACGGTGACTTCAAAACTTACCGAATTGAAATTGATGTTGAGGACGACCCAGCAGTTGCGGCATTGGTGACAGAAGAAGTTGCAAAAGCTCATTTGGCGGCATCAAATCGATTCGTTACAGAGTTACAAAAAAAATATCCTAGAACCTATGCAAAAATTAAAGAAGCAAATCGTTTAGCTGCGGATCCAGAGCACTGGTTTCAGATTGGTGTGGGTAGAGTTGCAGAAGAAGCCGATCAGGTAAGTAAGTTTAATCGAAGTCGGTATCGAGAAGTGAAAAAAAATAGAACGAATTCTAAGCTGAGTAGTCGTGAACGGGCTGGAGTTTTATCTTATGATGACATTGAGTTTATTGACCTTGGGAGAAAATCTAAAAATCAATATGATTCGCTTTTAGAAAAACTTCAGAAAAAGAAAAAATTTTTAAAAGAAGGAATTTTAGTTCAAGGGAAAAACTCTGGGAAACTGATTCCTTCACGGAATATGATTGCAATTCTTAGAAAAATTGAAGTGCCTAAAGGAACCGATTACCAAGGGTATTTGAGTGCTGTTTTAGAGCAAATGGAAAAACGGTTTCCTCACACTAAAGTATCTAGGGAAGAAGTTGATACGTTAGTTCAAGCCTATCGAAAAATACAGCAATGGGATCCTAATGCGATTCAAAAAAAATGGGAACCTTTAAATATTGCTGAGATCTCAGGAAGAGGAGGGCTCTTTGGAGATGCACGAGCTTTAGGTGCGATGAATTTGGAATATACTGCAGACGCACTTGCTTCAATTGATGGAGCAAGGGCCGGACATATCACGATCGTACGTGAGTCCCAAAAGTCCTTTCAAGCAGCAACAAAAGAATTAGAGTCATCTTATGAGGAAACGGCAAAGATTACACAAGATTTTGTCCGAGGGCAGAGATCTTTGAAAGCTCCAATGGGAAACCGAGCTGATGTTACTTATCTCAAAAGTAATAGTGGAAGAAGTGGTGATGATTGGGTTCAAGTATTTCAAGACGATATGACGATTCAAGACGTCAGATCTTTTGTCGGATATCTTCATTCTCGTCTTCCAGAAGGAAATAAAGCTCCGAACCGTTTGACTTATGTTTCAGGAAAAAACTTTTATGGGAAGCCTTTAGATGCACAAGTAATAGAAACCCTTCGTTTTTCAGGGGAAGACTTAGAAAAGAAAATGGCAAAAGAATTTGTCTCTGTAGGAAGTTATCCCGCTTCTCAAAAAATGACCTCATTAATTCATGTTTCAATTAATCAGAATGGAAAAGCGGTGTATGAACCGATTTTTTCTGGAAAAATATCAGTAAAAGATATGAAAAAAATAAACAAAGCTGTTTCTAAAACTTGCTTAGAGCAGAAGAAAATTTGTAAGCCAGTCCAATGGGTTAAGTCCTTCTCTCTATAAGAGTCATTTTTTTGACAAAAAAGGCAGTTTTTATCTTGGACCCCAGAGGGGGGTTGTTGCTAAACTCTAACTAACTTAATGAAAAGCCACGGAAAATGGCAATGTAGCACCTAGGGAAAAGGGGTAAGCATGAAGACGCAAGTCCAATGGGCAAAGGCGGGGTATTTTCTGATTACAGGAATCCTTCTTTTGATATGGCCAGCGAAAGCAGCAAGAGCTGATGAAGAGTATAATTTTTCTTGGTTAGATCCAGACAAAAAGATTTATGTGCTTCAGAATCGTCGATACCAAAAAGCAAAACATATTATGCTGAGTGTGACAGGAGGACTTGGAAACGCAAGTGCCTACCGAAATACAATTAATATTGAACCTCGGGCCTCTTATTACTTTTCTGAAGCCTTTGGGTTTGAAGCTTTTTTTAATTATAACTTCAATAGCGAAAATGACACTCTTGATGCATTGAGAAATGCGGTAGGAAGTACACCTGTTCTTCCTGTGATTCGACAGGTTGCAAGCCAAGCAGGTCTTTTGTTTGTCTGGGCTCCTTGGTATTCAAAAATTAATGTTTTTAATTCGATCCTTTATTTTGATTGGTTTTTTACATTAGGTGCGGGAATGACGAATACTGAAGTAGAAACTCGAAATTCATTTGCAGCGGATTCTAATTTAGTAAAAGAAAGTTTATTTTCGATTTTTTGGGGAACGGGACATCAATATCACGTCAATGAGTGGTTTAAAGTTCGTGTAGATTTTACAGCTTCTCATTACAGAGCCCCTATTTTTGGAATAACAGGAGATGAAACGTGGTTCGACAATTACAATTTCAATATCGGCGTTGGATTCCAGCTTTAATCGTTTGCTTGAGTGTGCCTGCTCAAGCAAGTTTAGATCAAGCAATCCAAGCTTACGATCAAGGGAAATATTTTCAAGCTGCTCGTTATGCTTTTCAAGCAGCGGAGGGATCGAATGCCCAAAAAGCGAAAGCGTATGCATGGACGAGTGCAGGGTTAATGCAGGCAGGTTTATATCAATCCGCTCTTTATTTCTTTATTCGAACATTAGAAATGAATGATCTACCGGCAAAAAGAGTGGTATTGAAACACTCAGAGTCACTTATGCTTCGAGTGGGTTCAGACGTTTTGAGAAATCCGTTGATTCGTTACACGAGTTATAATGATTATGATCCAAGAAACCGGAGTGCTTTTTTATACACACGTTCGAGAGAATCTCTTTTAAAAGGGAATATAAAAGATGCAATTAATGAAGTAAACGGTATGTCTGTTCAAAGTCCTCTTTTTCCTTTTGGTCTAATGGTGAGAGGGACTTCTTTTGCAATTCAAGGAAACCAAAATGCAGCATTAAGTGATTATAAGAAATGTGTGCGTATTGCGGATCAAAGTTTAGAAGGCCTTGATCAGAGAAACGAAGGAGAGTTTGTTAATGAAGTGTATATTAAACAAGCGGAAACTCAGTTAGACGACCTGAAAGCAAGGTGTCAGGCTGGAGTAGGTCGTGTTCTTTATCAATTCAATCAATTTGAACAGGCTGAGATTGCTTATGATCGAATTTCAAAAGATACGTTTGTCTGGACTGATATTTTATTTGAACAAGCATGGAATGCTTTTGCAAAGAGAGAATATAACCGCTCTTTAGGAAAATTAGTCTCTTATAAAAGTCCTGCATTGCAGTTTGTTTTTAACTCGGAGGTTGATGTTCTCAGAGCTCAGTCTTATTTGGCTCTTTGTTTGTATTCAGATGCAAATAAAGTCATCAATCAATTTAATGCAAAATATGGACGAATCGGAATCGAATTAAACAGGTTTCTAAATCAAAATAAAAAGTCCGTATTGGTTTTTTATCAAAAAGGGAAAAATGCATTACAGGGTAAGCTTCATACAAAAAATAAAATGAATAAACTACTAAATCGATTTGTTCGAAGTCCGTATTTTCAAAATTTGGTCCAATCTGAAAACCAGGTGGTCAGAGAAGCCGCTGCAATGAAGCGTTTTGATCAGTTTTATGCGGGTAAGTATGCGAACTCAAAAAAAGGATTTGTTGGGTTTTTAAATCAGGTATTAAAATGGAGAGTTCGAACCATTCAAAGGATTGGAGGAACATTTGTCCGAAATAGTCTGATTGATCATCACCAAATATTATTGTCAGATTTTGATAAAATCGCTTTTATCAAGCTAGAAATGCTACAAAGGGCCAAAGATCGGCTAGTTTATGCTAAGTCAGAGTCTGAAATGAGAACCCGTGGAAATATTGAGCCGAGTCGAAGAGATGATCAGTACCGCTGGGGTTTTAATGGTGAGTTTTGGAATGATGAAATTGGTGACTATGTTTTTGGTCTGGAGTCTGAGTGTGGAAAAAAAGAGTCGTAAATTTATTTCTGCTTTTCTTTTAAGTATAATTTGGTGTTCTCCTTCTTGGTCTGCACCTTATTCAGCTTCGGAACTTTTTGCAAATGAAACTTCCAGAGAAAAAGATCTGAGAGGAATTCGTGATCAAGAAATTCGTCAGATTCAACTGACACTCAAAAGGAAAACAGAAGTTCGTTATCAAGCAGAGCTCTATTTTCGGTTAGCTGAAATTTACTTAGAACACTATCGTTCTGCTTTTATTTTAGAAGGAAGAGCGTTTGAAAAACGACTTGCGAGGAATTTAAAGGATAAAAAAATAGATCGAAGTTATTCGAAACCCTTTATGAAAAAAGGAATCAGTGCTTGTGAAAAAATTCTATCTCTTAAGATTCCTTTTAATAAAATAGATCGAGTCCATTACTTTTTGGCTTTTTACGCTCAAGAAAGTGGAAATCAAAAAAAAGCAAAATATCACTTTAGTCAGATCATTTCGAAGTACCCAAAAAGTGTTTTTGTGGCTGAGGCGTATCGTTCGTTAGGGGAGATGGAGTTTAATAAAAATCGATATCGCGCAGCTCAAGTCTATTACGAAAAATCCATTCAAATGGGGAATGCTGAAACAAGGCCGGGAAGTTACCATAAACTTGCATGGAGTTATTACCGTCAGAAGAGATACCGAGACGCAATCAATATGATGAAAAAAGCAATTTCTGAGGCTCAAAAGTCTAAAGAAAAGTATTTATCTCTCAAGGAAGAAGGAATGAGAGATATGGCGATTTTCATGGTTGAAGGGGGCAGCGTTAAAGAAGCAGTTGTTTATTTTGAAAAAGTATCTGGAGATCCAAAAGCGCTTTCAAAAACACTTGAAAGCTTAGGTGCTCAATTTGAACGAACAGGAAGAAAGAAAAAAGCAGTTGCTGTTTATCAAGCGATTATTGATGCAAAACCTACTCCTGAAGCTGTATTCAGAGCTCGAACTCGGATGATCGATTTAAAAATTCAAAAGAGTCAATATACTTCCGCAGCAAAAGACATTCAGAAACTTAAAGGGTCGTCTGAATTTGCTGATGGATTTACTAAGACCGCTTATCTTAATGTAAAGGCGCAGACACGAAGAGTTGCAACCGAAAGCCATGAGGCTTTTCGAGAAGTGAGAAAGAAAAAAGGAAGTAAAAGTAAAGCAAGATTGTTGTTACAAAGAGCAGAACTTTATTATCAAACTTATCTCAATGTTTTTTTAAAAGACCGAGATCCTCGATCTGAATCGAATGAAATTAAAATGTATCTTGCGGATGTAAAGAGACTTCAAGGAAAAGTTGATGATGCCTCTTCGTTGTATAAGGATGTTTTGGAAGCCGGAGATGATCGTTATTCAAAAGAAGCTGGGAATTTATGGGTAACCTCTCTTGATCAAAGTGTTCAGCGTTATGCACTTCAGAAGAGTAAGAAAAAGAAAAAATTAAAGGGAAAAACCCCATCGGCAATTGAAAGTGAGTTTGTAAAAGCTTCTGATACGTTAAATAAAAATACACCAGGAAGTAAGGAAGCGCTAGAGGCGGGGTTAAAGTCAGCTCAGATTCTCGCGGGATATTCAGATACAAGAAAAGCAGGTTTGAATCGAGCTCGAACAATAGCGAAACGTTATCCACAGTCTTCTCAAGGGTTGATTGCAGCTCAGCTTTGGGGTCAAATTTTGAGAGAAGATGTTCCTGTTTTGAATCAAAATAATGCTGATCAATTTGAAGAACGAGTTGAAAACTTGCAAGAAGGTTTGAATGAAATAGGTTCTATTGATGAACTTATTCAAAATGATCGAAAAAATAACAAATCTAAATTGATGGCTTGGTTGAAAGATACTGAAAAAGAATTAAAGATTGGTTCAATTGAGCTGAATGAAAAGAGAAAAGATTATCACAAAGCAGCGAAAGGCTACGAGGTTTACGCTGCGGAAAATAAAGGAAAAGAGGCTGAGAAAGGCTATCAGAACGCTCTTTATAATTATAACTTAGCCGGAGAAGTCAGTGAATCGGAACGGGTGATTCGTCAATGGATGAATCGATTTCCTAAAAGTAATAAAGCAAAATCAGCATTTAGGAGTTTAGCAACAGAGTATCTCATTAATGGAAATTTTGATCAGTCTGCAGATTTATTTCATCAAATTTCTGTTCAACAAAGAGACCCATCAGCTCAGCGGACTTCTTATCGAATTTATGAAGGCCTTGGAAAAAAAGCAGACGAAATGAAACAACTTGAGCTTTATTTGGCTGCTTATAAAACCCGATCTGATCGAGCTTTTGTTCACCGAAGATTAGCTGCATTGTATGAAGAACAAGGTAACGATGAAAATGCCAAATATCACTATGAACAGTGTAGAAAAATCAAACTTTCTGTTCGAGTAGAATGTCTTGCTCGCCTAGGTGATCTTTACTTGAGATTGAGTAACGAAAAGGCGGCAAAGATAAATTATCAAAGAGCCGCTGATGTAAGAAAAACAGGGTCACCTTTTGTAGGGTATGCTCGATATCAACTCGCTCTTTTGAAAGAGAAAACAGGTGTTTTTTCTCCACTCACACTTCCAGAAAAGAAATTACAACAAGGATTGTCAAAAAGACTTCAGTTTTTTAATCCACTGAGTAAAGCTTATGGAAAAGCAGTCGAAGCAGGTGGTCCATGGGGGATGGCTGCTCTTCATCGCTTAGCGCTTTGGACATTGAATTTCGCAAATGAAGTGGATAAAATCTCTCCTCCAAAAGGAGCGACTGCGGCTCAGATTCAAACGATGAGAAAAACACTCTCTGCGGTAAGTAAACCACTAAGACAACAAGCTCTTTCGACTTTAAAGCAAGCCTTTGAGCAAGCAAATCGAAAAGAAATTCTGAGTGGGGTGAACTTAGAGGTGGCAGATCAATTGGCTGATCGAAGGTATCGAGGAGGCTTAAGAGCTCAAGGACCATTTATAGAGATGAGATTGACTGGTCCCCGAGAAAACCGTGAATCTTTGAGTCAAGTCCGCACTGAGTTAAGAAAAAAACCCAGAGATTCTTTTTTATGGATTCGTTATGGGAACGCACTTCTTTTACAAGGGCAACCCAAGTTAGCGATCCTTGCGTATGATCAAGCTTTGGGAATTGAAAAAAAGAATGCACGAGCACTGAATAATAAAGCAGTTGCACTCCATTCTTATTCTAAACGTTGGGACTATTTATTGGAGTCACAGTCTTTGTTAAAAATGGCGTATCGGACGAACTCTAGGAATGAAGATGTTCACTTTAATTTAGGTACTCTTTATAATGAATACCGACTCTTTAAACCAAGTTTGAACTTTTGGAAAAAGGCAGTAAAGGAGACTCAAGATCGAGATCACTATCTTGGGTTCGCTGTTGCATTACAGGGAAATGGTAAATTGGGGCCTGCGATTGTTTATTTTAAAAAGGCCGTTAAAGAAGGATTGGATGAAGATTCTTTTGGTTATGGATTTCACTATGCCGTTCGTGAATCTTTAAAAGGTAAAGAGGGTGCTCGGAAGTGCGAATCTATTACAAGTGATATTGAAACGAAAAATCTTTTAGAGAAAGAATCGGTGAAAAGACTTGAAATGTCCTGTCATCGGTGGAGGAAATAAAGATGAATAGAGTTTATTTAATATTCGGATCTGTATTTTTATTGGGAATGGTATTTTTGTTTGGAGTGATGTTTTTATTTGGTATTCCAGCTCAAGCAAAAGATAAAAAACCGAAAATTCTTTACCCGAAAGAAACTCAACTTGATTTTGAAGGGGCAGATATCGAAGGAAATGTCAGAAATCCAGGTGAATTTTATTTTAAGAATAGACCCCAAGAACGTTTTGATTCGTTAGTAAAGAGAAGAAAAAATTTTCATAGAGAAATGCTTCGAGATGTTGTTCGAGCTCGATAGGTAAAAACATGGATAAAAAAGATCATTCAGACGAGCAGAAAGAAATTAGAATTAAAATACCTCATTCGAAAGAAAGTGTCAGTCATGTCGCTGTTTTTGAGCTGAGGGAAGAAAAAGCTTTGGGAGTTTCATAACAAACTTTTACAGTTCATAAAAAAAGAGTGGTTATCGGCTCAATTGAATCAGCAGATGTTAAACTTTCTGATGATTCCGTTGCTCCTATTCATGCGGTGGTAGAAATTCATGAAAACCCTGCAGGAGATCATGTTGCTACTATTTATGACCTTGCTTCATCTACTGGTGTCTATGTAAATGATGCTCCAATTGTAACAGGTTCTCTGTCTCAGGCAGATAAAATTAGAATTGGACATTTCGTTCTTGAGTTTAATGTCAAAGCAGCAAGTGAGTTTTCTCCAGAGGTTCAGAAAAGAAGACAGTCTTTGCCTGTTTCTCCGCGAGAAGCTGAAGATATTGCTGTTTTAACTTTAGAAGATGAAAGAGCGATTCATGAAATTTTTGACTTTAAACCGACTCAGAGACCTGCTCTTGAAGTTGTGATGTCTTGGTCTGGAACGATCGTTGATGTTAAACATTTTACTGATCAGTCTCAAATAAAATGGGGAACAAAAGAGGAATCGGACTTTGGTGTACCTCCTTTGCTTCCTGACTCACAGTACGTTATCGCTACTCGTAGTGGTGATCAGTACCTTTTGCATTTAGATCATTCAATGCAAGGGGTGATTCAATCAAAGGGTGAGCTTCGTTCTCTGAAAGATCTTGTAGAGACAATGGCATCAGGCAGTGGGGGAGCTCAAATTCTACTTGGTAAAGATGATTTTGCTAAAATTTCAGTAGGCGAAATTGATTTTTATTTAAGTTATTCTTCCGCACCACCTGCTTTGAAGCGAAGAAGAGTTTTTGAAAAAGATCCTTTTTTTATGAAGTTCTTTTTTACATCAATGCTACTTTCTCTTTTTGGGATGATTGGAATTTTTAATATTCATATTGAAAAGGAAATTGAGCCTGAGGAGTTACCCGAGAGAATTGCAAAGATTCTCTACCAACCGGAGAAATATACTTCATTCAGAGTACCTCGACCAAAGGAAAAGAGTAAAACAGTTGTTTCTCAAAAACCAAAACCGCCTAAAAAAGTAAAAGTAGATATTCGCCCTAAAAGACAGAAACCAAAAGAAGTTCCTAAGGAAATTAAAGTGGCTGTCCAAAAAAAGAAAGCGGTTCCTAAAGCGCTTAAAAAAGCTGCAAAAGAGGGTGAGGGCGCTCGAGCAAAAGGAAAAGAAGGATCTCGAGGAAGTAGAACAGCGAAACGAGGAGGTAAGCCTCAAAACTTAGCTCACCGACCTTCAGCTCAAGGAGGAAAAGGGCGTGGAGGAGGAAATTCACAAGTGCCTAGTATTGGAAACCTTGATTCACTAAAAGGAGCTGGAAAAGCGATTCAGAATCTTTTGGGAAACAGTGGTCAAAAACTTGGAAAAGGTGGAGAACAGTTAAAAGGTTTTGGCGGATTTACGTCTCAAGGAGCCGGCGGTCTTGGGCTTTCCGGAAGCGGTTTGGGCGGCGGAGGAAAAGCAGATACTTCCCTGGGTGGCCTTGGAAAAAAAGGGCGTGGCGGAGGAAAAGTCGGTACTGGACTAGGAGCTCAAGGATCTGGTTCTGGTATTATTGGCGGAAAAGGTCGCGAAGTCCGAATTCGAACAGGTGGGCCTGAAGAAGCGGTTGTTTTGGGTTCTATTGATGCAGACGCTGTTGAAGCAGCTCTCCTTGCACATAAAGATGAGTTTCGACTTTGTTATGATCGAGAAATTAATGCTGGAAATCCTGACCTTTCAGGACGGGTGAGTACAAGTTTTGTGATTGGTGGATCAGGAAGAGTGAGTAAAGCTGGAATTGTTTCGAGTTCACTTCGAAATCGAAGTGTAGAGCGTTGTCTTTTGAAAGTGATCAAAAGAATCGACTTTCCAAAGCCTCGTGGAGGTGGAATTGTCGAGGTTACGTATCCATTTAAATTTAGACCGACTTAGAAGAGGGTGATTTTCTTCAAAAAACTCGGTATGCTGCTTCCATGGAAAATACGGAAGATATGATCTTTAGGGATACAACGCCAAAGTGGTTTATTGCTCTTCATCAGCAGACTTTGGGTCCCTTTACTGGAAATGAAATTTATCAAAAGATTTTGAAAAATGAGCTTTCGTGGGCACACTATGTGTGGACACCTGGAAAGTCAGAATGGGAACGTATTTGTGATACCGCTGAATTTAAACCTGCGGTTCCTCAATCTCCTCAAGCAGGTTTGATTGAAAAAGCCCAAGCTAAATTAAATGAACAAAAGAAACCTGTCGTAAAAAAAATCTCACCACCTCAAATTCCGAGTGAGGTTTCTGCGTCGGTCCGAGAGTGGTTTCTTTATTATAACGATTCACAGTTTGGTCCATTTAATCACGCTGAAATTATGCGATCTTTAGAGATCGGAAAAATCAATCCTCGTGTTCATATTTGGAAAGAAGGATTTGAAGGTTGGGTTCGAATAGAGTCCTTAGACGCTTTTAAAAAAACAATGCCAGCAGGCCCACCTCCGGCACCAAGTGCTCCTGAGGTAACGGAAGAAATTCAAACGGAATCTTCAAATGACAATCCGGTAGACTTACATCAAAACGAAGAAATCGTTCACACTGAAGATCGATCATCAGATGTGGAGACTGATATTTCTGTATCAGAGTCAAAAGAAACAAAAGAGCCAAAGCAAGAACAAGAGGCCCCAAGGATTCCAACTCAGCGTCCAGTTTCTCATGACTCTGAAGAACAACGCCTCACTCCTCGAGCGCCCTTGGTTGCACGTGTTTTAATGACGGATGAGGGAACGATTATGACCGGAATCTGTAGGGATATCAGTGTCGGTGGAATGCAAGTTTTAACCGACCGGATTCCAGGTCCTGTGGGAACTGAAATTAAACTGAATGTCAGCCCCTCTGGAGGAGTGATGAGCCCCTTTGTTGCTATGGGTAAAATTGTTCGTTGGTTAGAAGATGGAAGAGGCTTTAGTTTCAGATTTTATCGCTTAGATGAAGAATCGATGAAAGCCATTGAGGAATACATTCGTGGATAGCACAGAACGGTATTTAGGAACGCTTGTTCCTCCAGAGGGGTTTCCTGGACTTCCTTCAGACTGGGAAGTTGAAACAAAAGAAATTCGATCTGCTGATGATCGAGTTAGTCTTTTTTCTGTTCATTTTTATAAAAAAAATTCGACTCAAAATCGTGTGCTTTTTGTGATTCATGGGCAAGGAGAACATAGTGGAAGATATCTTCATTTTCCGCACTATTTGGACGGTGAAATTGACCATGTTTATTCTTATGACTTAAGAGGTCATGGTCGCTCAGAGGGACTTCGAGGTCATGTTGAAGAAAACTTTGATCAATACGTGGATGATACGGCGTCTGTCTTGGAGATGATCTATGAAGAAAGGATGAAAGACGGGACTCCTCCTCAGTTTCATGTTTTAGGTCATAGTATGGGAGGCTTAATTTTATTGCGATTACTTTTTAGAAAGACTTCCGTTCCATTGCAGTCGGTATGTATTTCGGCACCGTTATTGGGACTGGGTTTTGAAGTGCCATGGATTAAAAGATTCGCTGCTCGTACAATTGGAGCATTATGGGGATCTTTACAGCTTAGTTCTGGTCTGAAAAGAGAGTTACTATCTCATGATCCTGCTGTGGTGAAGGCTCATAAAAAAGATCGATTGAATCATGATCGAGCAACACCCCTCTTTTTTATTTCGCTTTTGGATGCCATGGAAGAAACGTTAGTGCAGGCAAAGGAAAAAAAAGAATTAGGTGTTCCTGCGCTTTTTTTCCATCCGCTTCATGATGAAATTGTTTCGCCTGAGAGGACTCAAGCACTTTATGATGCTCTTTCCCTCGGAGAAAAAAAGAAAGTTGAACTTCCGGGTTATTTTCATGAAGGATTTAATGAAGGATGTGCGGTAGGTGTAGATAAAGATTATGTATTTAAGGAGTTAAGAGAATGGATCGCTTCGCATCAGATTCAGAACAAAAAAAACGATTAATCGAAATCATTCGTAAGGTGAGTTATCGTGAGGGGGACTTTACTTTAGCTTCTGGTCAGAAGAGTCGTTTTTATGTGAACCTCAAAATGACTACCTTGCATCCTGAGGGAGCAACCTTGATTGGTCAGATGATGACTGATCAAATTAAAAAAGAGCGAATTAAAATCGAAGCAGTGGGTGGACTTACACTCGGGGCAGATCCGATTGCAACTGCAGTTTCGATTGCTGCATTTCAAAAGGGAATTCATTGGCCTGCATTCATTGTAAGAAAAACAGTGAAAGATCATGGAACTCAAAACCCCATTGAAGGAGCTGAAAGTTTTCATCCGGGGACTCGGGTCATGATTTTAGAAGATGTTTCTACGACAGGCGGATCGAGTTTGGAAGCTGTAGAAAAAGTGAGAGAAGCAGGGTTTCTCCCTGTGGGGGTCTTTACTGTAGTGGATCGAGAGCAAGGAGCAGCCGACCGCATCAGAGCGGCCGGTCTTCCTTATTTATCTTTATGCCGTTTATCTGAAATTCAAAATTTCTAGTTTTTGACTTTAAACGGAAGTGCTTCAGGGAAGTTCTTTTTCGCCAAAGCAGTGAGTCGAGCAGTTTTTCTAGAAGCTCTTCCCGCAGGAATTGCACCTTTACTTGCTGCTTTTGCAAGAGCTTTTGTAGCCGCTTTATAAGCAGCAGTTGCTACTTCTACATTTTTTTCTTCAGTCGTCGTAAGGGACTCAACTGCAAGCTTTAATGTATGTCGAACATGCCCTTTATGATGATTGTTAATGTTTTGGTTTTTATTTGATCGGCGAACGCGTTTTGCCGCCTGGCGTGTATTAGCCATAGTTTTCTCCTTAACACCCATAAATGGGTTCCCGAGTTAAATATATAATTTGAATCGGAAATTCAAGAATAAAGGAGTCAGGACAGAAAAGAGTGTGAAATCAGAGAATAAGAATTTTTTTCTTTCATTACAATTACTTATGCTCTAGTTCGTTTCTTAGTGGATCGAAAATTTAACTGAATAAATTTACTTAGGCTTGTTTGTCTTTCAAAAAATCTCAAACTTATTGAAAGACATAAGATATTTCTTTGTGACTCTGTGCCAAGGGGGTGCTGAGAAATAACTGCAACTTTTTGGATTTTTGAACGTAGAATTAATGGAAATGAAAATTCATAAGGAGATTTTATGAAAAAAGTAATGATGATGGTGATGTTCGCAACATTGATGGGATCAAACGCATTTGCAAAACATCATCGAGGTATGATGAAAGAGCTTAACCTTTCAGAAGAGCAAAGAAAGCAAATGAAAGAGATTCGGAGTGCAAATCGGGATCAAATGAAATCATTGCGCACTCAGAAAAAAGAGCTTCATGAAAAAATGCAAAACTTATTAAAAACAAATGGTTCTGATTCGGACTTAAAGTCACTTCATGAAAAACTTTCTCAAACAAAAGCTCAAATGGGAAAATTAAGATTTGAGCAGATGCTTGCGATTCGAAAGATCCTCAATGAGGATCAAAGAAAAAAGTTTCATGAAATGAAGGAGAAGCGATTTCGAGGACATCGAGATCGAGACTCAGAAGAAGGATAGGTTTTTTATTCTTTGATTTTTGAAAGTCTATAGAAACTTATTAAACGAGTTTTTATGGACTTTTTTTATTCTTTTTTGATCTGTCGCTCGACTAGGTTTGCAATAGAATGTCTGTCCATGCATAATTGATCTAAGGCCAAGGAGTTTTAGGCCGTCAATTTTTTGCCTTTGCCAGGGACGGAGTGCTATTTTGAGACGATATCTAGAGTCGTTAAACCCAGATCAATGGATTTCTTTTGTTTTTCAATTCCTTTGTGCGGTGATCTTTATTTCCTATATGGGATGCGCCACGACATCGACGGATGATGAGTCGGGATACGCCCACTTAATTGAAGAAGACTCTGAGTTTGACGGTGAATTTAAGGGACTTTCTGAAGAATCAGCACGTGCGCTTGCTCAAAAAATTTTATTGGCTGAGAGTCAAATTGGTGATGAAAGTGAACCAGAGATTTCAGAGTCGATTAAAGAAGTAGAAAAAGAAAAAAGGGAACCTGAAAAAAAAGAGCTGGTTCAAGGTCCGAAAATTCCAATTGAGATCAATCGGCGAGTTTATCAGTGGATCCGATATTTCACTCAAAAAGATCCTGCACGTTTTAAGCGTTTTCTTGTTCGAGGTGAAAAGTATCGACCTCAGATTGAAGCAATTTTAAAAAAGCATGGTCTCCCAAAAGAACTCTACTACTTAGGACTTATAGAGAGTGGTTATCAGACGAAAGCAATTTCAAGAGTAGGAGCTACTGGTCCCTGGCAATTTATGAGATTGACTGCTCGAGATTTTGGCTTGAGGGTGGGGTATTTTGCAGACGAAAGAAGAGATCCGCTTCGCGCAACTGAAGCTGCAGCGAAGTATTTGAAGTATCTCTATCAAACTTTTCAATCATGGCATCTGGCGATGGCAGCTTACAATGCTGGGCAAGGTAGAATTGCAAGAGCAATTAAACGGGGAAGAACCAAGAGTTATTGGAGACTCGCTAGGCGTAGGAAAATTCCAAAAGAAACGATTCACTATGTTCCTAAATTTTTTGCAGCAGTTATTATTGGGAAGAACCCAAAAGAATTTGGATTAGGTGAAATTGAGAGAAACCCTATTCCTCAAGCAGAACTGGTTTCTCTTCCATCTCCTTTAAGACTAAGAGATCTTGCTCGTCAAACCTCAACTTCTCTTGAAGATTTAAAAGAGTTAAATCCTCACCTCACTCACGCGGTAACTCCTCCACAGTTGAGAAACTATTCAGTTTGGATCCCAAAAGAACGAGTTGCAGTAGTGAGCCAAAAAGTCTCTCATTTAAAAAAATACAGAGCTCGAGGAGTGAGGAAACCAAGAACTTATGGTCGAGCAAGAAGAGTGATTGTTCGAAGAGGAGATACTTTAGGTCGAATTGCTCGTCGAAATAGGACGTCTGTACGCCGTTTAAAGAAACTTAATTCGTTGCGTGGAAGTCATATTCAGGCGGGGCAGCGTTTGATTGTGGGATATCGTTCTCAAAGAGGAATTTTTTATCGAGTTCGAAGAGGGGATACACTGAGTGAAATTTCTAAAAAAATGGGAGTTTCGGTATCTTCGCTGAAGCGATGGAATCGAATTCGTGGAAGTTCGATCTATCCAGGTCAAAAGATTCGTTTAACTCAAGCAAAAACAAGACGTGTTGCATCGACTTCAAAAAGAAAAAAGAGAGTCTACCGAGTGAGAAAGGGAGATTCTCTTTATGCGATTGCTAAGCGTTTCGGGGTCACTGTTGCTCAAATCAAAAAAAGAAATCAAATTCGAAAAAGCGACATTTATGCAGGTCAGTTATTGAGACTTTGATTGGCGTTTTCATAGGTGTGCATATTGTACCTGAGTGGGTTCCTTTTGACCCCGGTCCTTTTTTTCACAGATTTATCTAACTTACTGTTTTTACTAAAAGCTCTCTTGGCACGGCCCCTGCTTATATTATTTGTGAGGATGATGAGTTCCTCAGAAACTTAGGAGTATCGACCGAAGGTTGGAATAGATGATCGAGAGCTTTGCGGAACCTTTTCTTGCCACTGACATTCTCTCCTCTTCTTAGGTCCCACCTAGATAGCCTGCCTTACTCACTAGAAAGATATTTTTAGTGCAGTCGGTTCCAATCAGCATGAGGAGTTCTCACTGATTCTGGCCTTCGGTTCACCCTGAGTGGTTCTTTCTTTCTTATTTTATTTGCAAATTTTTTCAAAGATTGTTTCAATTCCTTTTGAAATGTTTATTTTTTTTAAAACAAAGCACCCTAGGGGAAAGGTCGTTGTTTTTTGTTTTGCTCTTTTGTGGGGGGTGAGTTCAAATGCATCCGCCATCGATAATGAAACCAATAGAGAAATTGCTCGTACGATTTCTCAGTTTTATTTGGAACAAAAAAACTTTGAAGAAGCAGAAAATACTCTTATTTCTCATTTAAAAGAAGATCCTAAAGACCACCGAGCTTGGAATTTATTGGGATTGAGTTATTCTCGAGACGGTCAAACTCGAAGAGCAGCAAGTGCATTTTATAGAGCTTCTCGAAGGAGTCAGGGAACAATTCGAGCGGTGTATCTTTATAATTATGCAAACATGTTGAATCAAATCGGAAAGGGAAAACAAGCAAAAAAAATTCTTAATTTTGTAAATCGGTACGATGAGACAGAGGAAAGTGCAAATCACGCGTTAGAAGTCATGAAACCGAGACAACCCCTTCCAGATTTAAAAATGACTCCTCCAGCAGTGTGGTCATTGAGTAGTACGTTGACTACCGGGTATGATTCAAATGTTTTACTGATTTCAGATTCAAGTTCTCCTGCAACTGCAGCGAGTTCCATGGCGAGTCCTGTTTTTATTCCTGCGATTCGTTTTGGTTATGAGAAACCGTGGTTAGGTGGATCTTTCGTTGCTGGAGGAAATAGTAGTTTTAGTTATTACAGCAATGTAACGACTCAGTCCTTTAATACTTGGTATACGGGGTTAACTTCTTCTTGGAAAAAATTACCAGAATTTGGAAAAGGGTGGGGTATTCAAGTAGGGGATACTTTTTCTCTTACTTTTTTAAATTCAAACTCTACATTCAATTGGTTTAGTTGGGTGAATTCAGTTGATTTTCAAACCTTTTATTATTTTTCTGAAACAAGTTATCTAACCTTTTCATCACCGATTAAATACCAAAGCTTTAACTTGTCGGAAGGCACTATCGCGGAGAACGACCGAACAGGATTTGGAGTAAAACCAGGTGTTGCATTTCAGTCTGTGCTCGGAAAAAGTATTTACTCTTTTGGAATCCATTACGATATCGTTTTTGCTAGTGGAAAGAACTTTAAGTCCAATACGATTGAAGTTCCGTTTTGGATTAATTTACCTATTTTTTGGAATTTGTCGTGGAGATTGGATGGAACTTTTAGTTCTATTGATTATCCCACAAATACTTCAAATCGAAGGGATCTTCGTTTTTACGCAGGAACGAGTCTGACAAAACGTTGGTTTGAAGGGTTTTCTACAACTGTGGATTATCATCTGACACGGAATAATTCGAATTTAACAACAGCTGACTTTACTAAACATGTCGGAACAGTGGCGGTGAGTTATGAATTTTTTTAATGTCTTTTGTTTTTTCTTTTCTTTGTCTTCTTTTGCTTCAGTGGGTACCGTTGCTTCTGTTCAGGGAGAGGCTTTTATTGGTAAAAAAAAGATGTTTGTCGGTCAAAAGCTTTTAAAAGGAGACGTTGTTAAAATCGGAGCTGGAAAGGCTACTTTGATTTTTGGTCGAGATGCGGTGATTCATTTAGATGCGGAGAGTGAATTGCAAGTAAATGAATATTTAAATGAAGGAAAACAAATTAAAGCTGACTTCAAGCTCAAGTATGGAAAAATTCGTTCTTTAGTTAAATCTAAAGGAGTGAAACAAAAAAAATTTCGCTTTAGGACCCGTTCTGCAGTAATGGGAGTTCGAGGAACTCATATTTATATCGATAGTCCCAAAGATCCAGAAAAACCACTGAATTTTTTAACTGTATCTGGAGAGGCCGATGTCTTTTATCCTTCTCCTAATCGGAATCAAGTAGAACCGCTTCCTGCAAATAAGAATACTCCTCGAAAAGAAAATGCCCCTAAAATGATGAGAGTAAAATTAAAGACAGCGAATGCATTTCAGGCAGATACGAGATTAAAGTCAAATCCAGAACAAGTGAGACAAGGTCCTCGGGTGACACAAATGAAACCAGAACAAGTAGAGGGACTCACGTTTGCGGTAGCTCCTCCTCCTCCTGAGATTACCACTCCTGAACAAATGAAAATGTTTCAAGAAAATCACCAGGAATTTATGAACGAATTTGCACCTCCTCCACCCCCGGGAGAAATCGCGGATGGGACAGTTCTCCCTCCTTTGAATGACAATGGAATCCCTTTGGTTCCACTGGACCCTGTTCTTGATGGAGGGCAACCGAAACCTTTAACTCCAAGTCAACTTGAGGTTAACTTTACTAACTTTTAGAGGGATTCATGAAAAAAATAATTGGACTGCTCATTATTCTCATTATGAGTTCTTGTGGAAAAAAAGCACCGCCTGGGTATCAGTGGGTAACTATTGGCTCTGTTCATTCTCGCCCCCAAACGTCATTACTTAATCCGACATTATTGTCTTTTGGAAAAAAAGAAGATGAACTTTCTGTAATGGCTGCTTGTCCAATGAATCACTTTGCTGTGGTTGTTGAAGATACTCAAGGAATTGCTCCCTTAGAATATATTCGAGTACTCCCTTCACCTCAAGTACAGTATTCTTTTGGGACTGTTTTTGATGGAAGTGTAGACGCTTTCTCTGCAGAAGTACTCGTTCAAGAGGGACTCCATAAAAAATTTGGTGTCACTGGAACTTTTTATTCAAACTGTAACTCTCAGATAGCAAGTTTTCCTGTTGGGGGAATGAGTCCAACTGTCGTAGATATTCTTCCTGAGGGAGGGCTTTTTGTGCCGATCAATGCTTCTGTATTTACTGCTGGATTTTCAGTCGATGCAACACCAGCAAATGTTACGGTTGCAGGATCTGATTTCGCTAAAGTCACCGTGAGTTGGAGTCCGAGTGTTCCTGCGACTGGAAATTGCTCTGGATATAGTGGTCAAGTGATTAAGCTTCGGGATGTGAAAGGTGAGTTTTTTGTCTCTACGAATGGGGTTACTGGACAAGGGTTTACCGGGTCAGAAAATGATTTTACTTTTGGACCCTTGTTTCCAGGAGTTCTTTATTCACTTACAATTGAAAACTCAATTCCAGGTGATTCAAAATCCCACCTCGTGAAAGTAGATTCTTCTGGAAGTCATACTTTAACTCTTGATGGGACTTCCAGTTATCCATGTACTCCTTAGGAAATAAGTTTTGAGACAAACGAAAGGATTTTTTCTTTGTCTTCATTTTCCAGTTTACTGATATTCTCCAAGAAGCGTTTCATTTGTTCTAAAAAAGAAGGATCTATTTGCTCAAGGTATCGAATGGTGTCTGAAGATTTTGGTTTCATCGGATGTGATTCGTCTTCATTGAGCATTCCATAACGGGTGGGAAGATTTTCTCCTCCTTCAATGTAGTTTCCAAAATAACTGATGTGAAAACGAACAATTAAGCCTTCATTTTTAACGAAATAAAGTTCGCAGTGACTTCCTCCTTGAAACCAATATGGCTGTCCATCGGATTGTTGTGCGAGAATTTTTGGGTTTACAAAATTAAGTTTTGCCGCGTTGAGTTCCACGTCGAAATAATTTTTTATCGTTTCAGAAAGGTGTGGAGCAGGATCGATAAACATACATCCTACCGTGGTTTCAGAAAAGTGAATGATTTTGATCAGGACCTCAATGGACTCTTTTTGAAAAAAAAGGGTTCCTGAGAGCGTTTCTCCAGGAGATGGCCAGGAAGAGAGGGAAGACTGAAGAATTCCAATCCCTGAGAAACTAAGATTCGCTATCGATAGAGGTATTTTCTGTCCTTCTTGTTCTATGGTTAAACGAATATGGGTGAGTGGCGTGGTTTTTAGGCGATGCGCTCGAGGAATAATTTTTTTTACGGGTTCTTCTTTTTTTTGTTTTTTAAATAATTTGCTTAAGATGTTCATCGTAGGTAGTTTATCATTAAATGACAGATTCTATCCTGAACGAATTCCCTTTTTTTTCTATTTTACCTTCTTTTTTTGCAATAGGACTGGTTTTGTGGACACGACAGGTAGTGATTTCACTTTTTATCGGTCTTGTTCTCGGAGGTATTTTGGTAAAGGGGGGAGTTGCACTGGGGATTGAGCAAGCCCTCGATTGGTGTGTGTCTGTTTTTCAGTCCAAATCATCGACTCGGGTTATTCTCTTTAGTTCAATGGTGGGTGGATGGTTATCGCTGACTCATGAAATGAATGGCTTAACGTCATTGAGTGCATTGCTTTCGCAAAAAGTAAAAATTAAAACACAGCGACAAGTTCGTGTTTTTAGTTTTTTAATTGGTTGTGGTGTTTTTTTGGAATCGAGTTTGACGTGCCTTGTTGCAGGAACGGTTTCTGGCCCTTTGTATGACCGCTTAAAGTTAGGTCGTCTTCAACTCGCTTATTTAATTGACGCAACCTCAGCTCCTATTTGTATCCTTATACCGCTGAATGGGTGGGGGGCTTATCTCGTTGGTTTACTTGAATCTCAAGGAGTCCAATCTCCTGTTGAGACTTTGGTAGCGTCTATTTTTTATAATTTTTACGCTTGGGGTGCTGTTTTAGTGGCAGGAGTATTTGCATGGAAGGGTTTTTTTTGGGGACCTCTGAAAGATCAATCAGTAGAATTTAAAAATAAGTTACAGAAGCAAGAAGATTCGATCGATCCTTTCGGTGTGATTCAAATTTTAGGAAGTTTATTTATTTTATTTTTTGGAGTCATTGGAGGTCTTTGGATTACCGGAAAAGGTGATTTAATGAAGGGTTCGGGTTCAACCTCTGTTTTTTGGGCGATCTTTGCTGCAACCGTATTTTCTTTAATTTTATGGAGATGGAAAAGAGGGAAGCTTGATCAAGGTGTTGATTTTTTCTTTAAGGGAACAGGGGAGTTTTTACCATTATCAGTGTTGATGATTTTTGCGTTTGCAATCGGAGAAATGAGTACCTCGTTACAAACTGGACCTATTGTAGCTGAATTTTTACAAGGTTCTCTTTCTTCCTCTTTATTTCCTGCTGGGTTATTTATCACAGCAAGTATAGTTGCTTTTTCAACAGGGACTTCTTGGGGGACATTTGCACTGTTGATTCCGATAGCAGCTCCAATGGCAACACCAGAGTTATTTCCACTTTATTTAGGAGCGGTTTTGTCTGGAGGTGTGTTTGGAGATCATGCTTCTCCACTCTCAGATACAACTATTATCGCCTCTCTCTCTGCTCAGGTCGAACCGTATGACCATGTCCGAACACAGATTCCTTATGCTGGTTTAGGGGGAGTTTTTGCATTAGGGCTTTTTTTAGGAATTGGTTTATTGCTGTGAGTTTTTCATGACCATAAATTCAAATTTATGATTGTTTTGTGATTCTGATGCCACTCCTCGATCAATGGGATCGCTGACGTCAGTCATGACTCGATTTTCGTCTACCCAACCTTTTTCAACGAGATATTGAATGATGGTGGTAATTCGAGTGACTGCAAGTTCATAGGAGTCGATGTGTTGACCATAAACTCCATCAGGAGGATGAGTAAAACCTCTGACTTTTAGATATCCTTGATGTCCTCGAATCAGTTGAGCAACTTTTTCCAAATGCACTCCCGCTTGAGGTTTCAGTTCAAAAGAGTCCGTATCAAAAAGGACATGTTCGGGAAGTGAGAATACTAGGAATTCTACATTTACAGAAGGAGCACGGTCTTTAATTGTTTTTTCTATAACTTTTGTGGAACCAGTTCTCCCTGGAGGTTGGTTGGTTGATTGAATTTCTCTGCTTGGACGTTGAACCAGATCTTCGGGGACTTTTCCGTCTTCGACTCCAGAAAGAACATTTTCTCCTGCTCCAGTTTTTTCTCCTAGAGGATAGTTTTCTTTAGATGCAAGATCAGGACGCCAAGCGGAAGTTGGATTATTAAAATATTCAGAAACGGACTTTTCAGAAGCATCATCTGCGCCGAGTAGCCACATCACAAGAAAGAATGCCATCATCGCAGTTACAAAGTCTGCGTAGGCAACTTTCCAAGCTCCACCATGGGCACCGCCATGGCCTCCTTGGATCTTTTTAATGATGACAACTTGTCCCTTATTTTCTGCCATTTTTTATTTCCTAAGCAGCTTTTCCTGCATTGGTTGTGGCTTCATCAATTTCAGTAAATGAAGGACGAACTTCTGGTGGAATCGTTCGTCTTGCAAATTCAACACAGACTTTCGGAGAAGCATCTTTTGCAAAAGCTAAGAGAGCTGCTTTCGTCACTTTAAAAAATTGTCCTTCTTCATCCAATAGCGTGTTCATTTTCGCGGAAAGAGGTTGGATATATCCATATGAAATCAAAATCCCCAAGAACGTTCCTACGAGTGCGGCTGCGACTGAGTGACCGATTACTTCTTTTCCTTGGCTTAGTTTTCCCATGGTGATTACGACCCCCAAGACGGCTGCGACAATCCCAAGACCTGGCATCGCATCACCAATTCGTGTGACTGTGGCCGGTGCGATTGCTTCTTCGTGATGAGTGGTATTTAAATCGGCATCCATGAGGTCTTCAAGGTCATATGGACTTACCGGTGAAGAAATTTGAACTTTTAAAGTGTCGCAAATAAAGTGAATGACATGGTGGTTGGAAAGAACTCCTGGGTATCTTTTAAAAATATCGCTTCCTTCAGGGTTTTCGACGTGGGCTTCTAAACCAAGAAGGTTTCCTTTGGCTGTTTTTATGAGTTCGAACAAAAGGAGAAGAAGTTCCGTGTATTCTTCTTTTGTTTTTCCATTTCCGGTCAGTGCATGGAGTGATTGATGAATGATGGCTTTAATTTCGGACATTGGGGAGGAAATTAAAAGAGAGCCTCCAGCAGCACCGCATATAATGAGCATTTCAATTGGTTGTATGAGGACTTGGATATCCCCTCCCTCAAGTAGGAATCCTCCAAATACACAAATTGAAACAACGATAAATCCTACAACCGTCATAAGTGATCTCCTATAGGACTCTTCGACCGGAACTCTCGAGAGGTTTAGAGAATCTTTTTAGTTGACTAAAACAATCTGGTTTTCTTTTCCTCTAGTAAAAAGGGAGCAACCGTGAGATTTCCGAACAGATGAAAATTTTATGTGATTTTGACGGTGTATTAACGAATCAAGTTGAAGAAGCTTTACAAGTACAAACCGCGTTTTTACAAACGCTTGCAGCTATTCATCCCGAACAGGCTCAGGGGGTAGAGACTCTTTATAAAAGAGTTTTACAGGTGATGAATGAAAACCCTTGGCGACACGGCTGGGTGCGCAATGGTCGAGTCAGTGCTTTTGCGAATGAAGATTTATTTATACGGATGAATGGAGTTGCCTCGTGTCTTGATCAATGGGCTTATGAAGGACTTTATAAAGCTGATGCCTGGAAAAAAGCTCTTATGAAGAATGAAATTGGATCGTTTGTCGAGTTACTCGATCTTTCTTTTCAGAAAATGGTGGAAACCACTCAAGCAGAGCAAAGAAATCCGTTGGATCCCGAGGTAACAAAAGTTTTAAAAGGACTTCTTTCTCATGAGGTAGAGGTCGTCATTGTTTCCAATTCCTCAACTTCAAGAATTGAAGGAATTTTAAAAATGGCTGAACTCGAAAAATTACCGATTCGAATTCGTGGGAATGCTAAAAAGTATGAATTAGGAAACGAACCTAAAACGATGGAAGTAGGGTCGTACTTTGTTGAAGTTGACCGTCCTTTTTATCAAAAAATTTTAGATGAAGAGAAACCTCAGGCGGTTATCGGAGATGTCTTTTCTTTAGACTTGGCTCTTCCTCTTACACTTGCTCAGCAAAGTGGTGAGGAGATTGATTTATTCTTACGAAAAAGAGAATATACACCCCAGTGGTCTCAGGATTGGATGGAGAATTCTTATTTTTCAGGGTGCAGGCTTCACGTCATTGATGAATTAAGTGTTCTTGTTCAGTGGGCTCAGGGGGCGTCTTGAAAGCCGAAGTACATGTGGATCGACCCTCGACTTGGAGAAAATATAAAAATGGACTTTGTGAAGATTGTCAGGCGGGGTGCTGTACATTGCCATTAGAAGTCAGTGCTCTTGATCTAATTCAAATGGGATTGACCACCGAGGAAGAAGCAGGACTTTCGATGAAGGCTCTTGCAAAACGATTAAAAAAAGAAAAGCTCATTGATGCCTTTCACTTAAAATCAGGAATCTTTGTGATTGCAAGGACTGCGATGGGAGATTGTCTTTTTTTAGGTAAAGATCGTCGTTGTCAGATTTATGAAAAACGTCCACAAGTCTGTCGAAGTTTTCCTAAAATTGGACCGCGCCCCGGGTTTTGTCCTCATAAGATTCGGTTAAAATAATGACTCGTTTACACGCAAATATTGGTTTACTTGCTGTAGGTTTTTTGTGGGGTACGACTTTTGTAGTGATGAAAGATGCACTTGCGGAGCTTCCTCCAATGCAGCTTTTGTTTTATCGCTTTTCTTTGGCGTCACTTCTTTTGTTCTTTATGTTTCGAAGAAAAATAAAAGCAAGCAGCTCAAAAAAAATAACAAAGGGTATTTGGGTAGGGCTTGCTCTTGGATTGGGCTATATCACTCAAACAATCGGTCTTCAGACGACTCCTTCTGGTCAAACGGCTGTTATCACAGGATTGAATTTAGTTTTTTTACCTTTTTTGTCTTTTTCTATTTTAGGTCAGAAAATGAATCGATTTCATTTTATCAGTATTCTTATTTCTTTTTTTGGATTTTGTTTACTGACTGGAATTGATTTTGAGGAATGGAAATGGACGATAGGTTCGGGATGGGTTCTTCTTTGTGCCTTTTTGTTTGCACTTCAGATTATTGGAGTAACGCAAGTTTCTTCTGAGTTGGAACCTTGGACTCTCACTTTTATCCAAATTTTAGTGACCGCTTTACTTTCAGGAGTGGGAAGTTTGATTTATGAACAATGGGTCTGGGATATGACAGCGAGAACGAGTGCGGGGATTTTAGGAACAGCTTTATTTGCGACAGTAATGGCGCTGGCTCTTCAGTCCCATTGTCAGAAATACACTGATCCTTTAATTGCGGGGCTTTTAATGGGATCGGAGTATTTTTTTGCAGTTATTTTTGGGGTTATTGTGGCAAATGAGTCCTATCACTGGATTCAGTGGTCCGGAGTAATTTTTATGGTAGCGGCTATGCTTTTATCTGAATGGGCAACTCAGCGGAAGGCGATGATGTGAGTATTTTATTTTTAGGTTTCATGATTTTTTCAAACTTGATCTTTGCAAAGCAATCGCCGGTTCCTTTACAAACGATTCGAACCAATGAAGTGACTTTTTATCGTGCACCTTCGTGGTTAAAAAAAAGAAGATTGAATCAAGTGATTCATCGAGTTTCTCGTTATTTTGAGTGGGATGTTCGACGGGTTCCCGTTCAAATGTATGAATCACCAGTGGAAATGCAGCGAGTCCATCATCTTAAATTTCCGGTCATGGCTGTGACTATAAGAAATCCTTTAGGAATACACCTAGGGCAGGGGGTAAATAATCAAAATTTTGATCAAGTTTTTGGACACGAACTTGGACATGTGATTTTGATTCAAAAATATAAAAGGGCGATTCCAGCCTGGTTAGAGGAGGGGCTGGTCAATCATGCAGTTCATAGAGGAAAAGTTGACTATTCTTTTTTGAAAAATGAGTTAAAAACAAGACCAATCACTTGGAATCATCCTGCTTTCGCAAAGAGTCCCGAGGAGGCTCGATTTTTATATCAACTCTCATTAGCTCTTGCTGAGCTTTTAGATCGTCGATGTGATCTTCCTGATTTATTGCAACTGAGTGTCGGAAAAAAGTTAGAGATTTATCTTAAAAATACATGTGAGATTGATGATCTCGATGTTGCTGTGAGGAAATGGATTGCTCAGAAAAGTCGAAATAGTGGCTAAAAAAACACGATTTTAGTTGAAATTTAGATCTGCTGGTCTAAAGTCTAGGCATGCATATGACTAGAAAACCCGAAGGTAAGATGGAGATAAATGTTCCAATGACAAAAGATGGACAAAGAGATTTTAAGGTTTGTGAAGCAGCGATGAATGATCCTCAAGTGTTTGAAGATCTTGCTCGTTGGGGAAGAAAAGAGATTGAAATTGCAGAATCCGAAATGCCAGGTTTGATGGCTCTTCGCTCTGAATTTGGTTCATCTCAACCTTTAAAAGGTGCGAGAATCGCCGGTTGTTTACATATGACTATTCAAACCGCTGTTTTAATCGAGACGCTTACAGCTCTTGGAGCGGAGGTTCGGTGGTCTTCGTGCAATATCTATTCGACACAAGATCACGCTGCTGTTGCAATGGCCGCAGCGGGAATTCCTGTCTTTGCTTGGAAGGGCGAGACAGAAGAGGAAGCGGCTTGGTGTATTGAGCAGACCATTGAGGGTTGGGGGCCTGAAGGTTACAATCTGATCTTAGATGATGGTGGTGATTTGACAAATATGATGCATGAAGATCGTTACGATGAGATTATGTCTCGTATTATTGGGATTTCTGAAGAAACGACTACCGGTGTTCATAATCTTGAGAAGCTTGCAGCAGAAGGACTTTTAAAGGTCCCAGCGATTAACATTAATGACTCTGTGACTAAATCGAAGTTTGATAATTTGTACGGATGTAGAGAGTCTCTTGCCGATGGAATTAAAAGAGCAACAGATACAATGATTGCAGGAAAGGTTGTTGCAGTTGCTGGGTACGGAGATGTTGGAAAGGGATGCGCTCACTCGATGCGAAGCTATGGTGCACGAGTATTGGTGACTGAAATTGACCCGATCTGTGCACTTCAAGCAGCGATGGAAGGATTTGAGGTTGTTACAATGGAAGATGCAGCTCCTGAGGCTGATATCTTTGTTACCACAACAGGATGTTGCGATATTGTCACTGAACAGCACTTCAATGTAATGAAAGATGGTGCGATTGTTTGTAATATTGGCCACTTTGATATTGAAATTGATATGGCTTGGTTGAATGCAAATTCACAAATGGAAGAGATTAAACCTCAAGTGGATATTCATACTTTAAAGAATGGTCATAAAGTGATTGTTCTTGCGAAAGGACGACTTGTGAATTTGGGATGTGCCACTGGTCATCCTTCATTTGTGATGAGTAATTCATTTACCAATCAAGTTTTAGCTCAAATTGAACTTTATAAGAATATTAAGACCTATCCAGAGAAGAAGGTGTATCGTTTACCGAAACAACTGGATGAGAAAGTTGCCGCTCTTCATTTAGATAAGATTGGAGTTAAACTCACTGAGTTGACTCCTAAGCAGTCTTCTTATCTTGGAATTGACAAAAAAGGTCCGTTTAAGCCGGAACACTACCGTTATTAATCTCATTGAAAAGATTTTTATCTTTGTTAAGAAACGGGTGACCTTGAGTCGCCCGTTTTTGTTTTGATCTAAGGAAATTATATGAAACGTAAACATTTAGTTACTTCAGCTTTGCCCTATGCAAATGACCCGCTTCATTTTGGTCATCTTGCGGGAGTTTATCTCCCTGCGGATGTTTATGTAAGACATTTAAAGAAACAAGGTCATGATGTTCTTCATATTTGTGGTTCAGACGAGCACGGAGTCGCAATTATGTTGGGAGCTGAAAAAGAAGGCAAAGATTATCAAACTTATGTGAATGAATGGCATGAAGACCATCGAAGTCTTTTTGAGGGATATGGAATTGAATTCGAAGTCTTTGGGCAAACTTCTTCGAAGAACCACGAAGAAGAAGTTTTAAAATGGTTTCATGCTTTGTATGAAGGGGGGTACATTGAAAAAAAATCTGAACCCCAGCTTTATTGTATCAGTGATCAGATGTTTTTACCTGATCGCTATGTGGAAGGGACCTGTTATGAGTGCGGGTATGAAAAAGCACGGGGAGATGAATGTCCAGAGTGTGGAACCTGGATAGAGGCAACTCGCTTGATTCGCCCTCGAAGCACGGTCAGCGGAAGCTCGGATATTGAAATCAGAGAAGCGAGTCATTATTACTTGATGTTATCGAAGTTTGAATCTGAATATCGTTCCTGGTACGCAGAGAAAAAAGGACAGTGGAGAAAGCTTGTTTCAGGTTTTGTTGGAGGGCTTCTTGAAAATGGAATGGTAGATCGAGCGATCTCTCGTGATTTAAAATGGGGAATTCCAGTGCCACTTCCCGAGGCAGAAGGAAAAAGGCTTTATGTTTGGTTTGATGCTCCTATTGGATATGTCAGTAATACAAAAGAATACCTTGAAAAAAACAGACCTCAAGAAGACTATTTAAAAGACTGGTGGTTAAATCCAGAAGTTGAAATTTCTCATTTTCTTGGAAAAGATAATATTATTTTTCATGCACTGATATGGCCTTGTATGTGTATGGGTTCTCGACGCGCATTACACGCAAAACAAGTCTATGCTCAAGAGTTTTTAAATCTAGAAGGAAGACAATTCTCAAAGTCAGCAGGTTGGACGATTGATGCAAAAAAAGCATTAGAAGACTTTGGAGAAGATAATTTAAGGTTTGCTTTGTTGCAAATGATTCCAGAGACCGGAGATACAAACTTCACTTTTGATGGTCTTGCTCAATCAAATGCAGAGTTTGGAAATAAAGTAGGAAATTTTGTTCATCGTGTTTTAAGTTTTATGAATAAAAAATGGCCGGATGGTTTGTCGTCTCAAGCATTTGCTTCAATAGGAAACGATCCTCATTTACAAGTAATTGAAGATGGAATAAAAAAAATTCAAACAGAGTTAAATCAATCTCAACTTTCTAAAGCAATTGTAGAATTGATGAATTTTGGTCAGACTGCGAATGAGTTTTTTCATGCTGCAGAACCTTGGAAGGTCATTAAAGAAGATGAAGCTCAGGCTGAAAGACTGATTGCACTTTCAGTGATTCATATTGCTGCCATTGGAATTGTATTAGAACCTTTTGTTCCTCATCTTTCGAATCGTTTGATGCAATCTTTTGAACACTATTTTTCAAAAACAACAGAGGCGGAAGTTTATCAAGGGAACTTTGAAAGTCTGATGAAGGCTTTTGAAAAAGGATTCAAATTATCAGCTCCACCAGAGGTTTTGATGCCAAGGATTGATTCGGATTTGATTGAGCAATGGAAGAATTCACTCTTTTCAAATGCAAAAGATTAGATTGTTTTAGTTTTTAAAAAACAACTCTTACTATTCTATTGACATATATTTTTTTACTTTATTTTTGAAGTAACGCAAAAAGGTATACTTTTTTTTTATTTATTTTTAGGGGGTAAATAATCCGTATTTATTTTAATAGGTTAAAATCCCTTTTAGCTGATTTATAGAGTCTGGTACAGATGACAAAATAAAACTCTTCCCCTATGCTCACTCCCACGAGCTACAAAGAATGTATTTCAATGGATTTGAAAACACATCAGAGGGAAAGGGCAACGCTTTTGAAACGATCGTTCGGTTTATTTTTTAATTTAGAAACTTTGTTCGTAGTTTTGATGATTTCTACATCTCATTTGGGATTTGCTGAACTCACTCCTAAACAGCGAGATCAGTGGGTGTCTGATGAATCTTTTATTCAGACAGTGAGTGAGTCCAATGGGAATGAAGTTATTTCGTATGATTATCCCTATCCTATTGATCAAGAACACTCAGGCCAGGTGTTAAAAGCAGTTGAGGCTTTTACTGCACAACAAATCGAGCAAGATCCAAATTTACAACTCTACATTATGCATGCGGCTCACCCTGAAGATTGGGAACTAGAGTCATCCGAGCGTTTAAGAAGTAAGCATCAAGCTCAAGTCTCTTTTGCAAGTGAAGAGGTCAGTTTAAAAGAAAAAAGAAAACGTCTTAAGAAGCTGATTCTTTGGAGGGTTTCTGTATCGACAGGAACATCTTTACTCTTGTTGACTTGGAATCAATGGGACATGAGTTTGTCTTCGCCGGCCTTTCGAACTCCTTTGATTGCGGGAATGATGACAATGATTCTAACCATGTGGAATGCACCGATTTCCCTTCGTTGGGTAGAAGTCAAGGGGTGGCTTCCTCGTTTTCAGAGATGGAAAAAAAAGTACAAAAAGGCTCATCAGCAATCGAGTGTGACTGAATCATTATTAAAGCAGTGGTTAGTGCTCTCTGCTTATAACACTATTTATTCTTATTCAATTACACCCCTTCAGAAGATGAACTTCAGTGAATGGTTTTCTTCTCCGGTCTTATTAGAAGCCTTGGGAATGGGAGCGATGACTGCAGCTATGGGGGTGGGATCACGAGGCTTAATTATTCGTTTAGCCTCAGAGAAAGCAAATCGTTTGATTCATGAGTTTCCCTCTCAAAGGCATTATTTTGAGGCCCGGTTTGATCTTCTTGTGACGATTTTGGCGACTTATGTTTCGGTAGTCACCACACTTGAGAATTTAGGTCATTCAGAAATGAGAGTAGCTGTCGTTGGACTCGGTTCATTGGGGGTTATTCAGTATGCCTATGCAAAGTGGCCGAGGGTTCGGGCGTTGGCTTTATGGTTAATGCCTTTTCTTCCTTCTTGGATAAAGAAATTCCAGGAGTTTCAGTTTAGGGCAGAAGATGAAATCCGTTCTACCGTTGAAACATGCAGAGTTCTCTTTAGAAAAGTGGTTACTGGATACTGATTTTTTGTATTTACGGTGTTTTGTGCCATAATGAAGCTCTGTGAGCAAGTTACTAACAAAGTGTAAAAAACCACTTCTTTATTTGTTTGTTGGATTATCATTGGGACTTTTTGTTTACTATGCGTCAAAAAGACGAGACCTATCTCGAGAAAAAAAAGGCTGGGAAAAAAACCGCGTTTTGCTCGAGGAATTGGATAAAGAACAAACGGAGCTAGCTAAGCTTATTCGTCGGTATGGCGGAGAGGGGCATTGTCAAAGTGACATTGATTGTGGAGTTCTTGGCATTGGAGTCAAAGCTTGCTGCGAATATAAAGATTATTTTTTGTATTCGATTCGAGATGCAGATTTAAGTAAACTCAGAGCCTCGGTTCTTCAGTTTAATAAAAATGCGAGAAAAATGATCAACTTAAGTTTGAAGGTTCCTTCATGCGGAAATCCTCCAATCGATCCTGTTTGTAAAAAAGGGCGTTGTGTGGTGGTCCGAAAGTAAGATAAAGTCTCTTTGTTTCACTTACACCTATGAAAAATCAGGAGTCCAAGATGAATGTGATTGATTCAGTGGTAGAACGCTACTCAAAGGCTTCAAAAGTTCAAGAAGCCGCTCTTTGTTGTCCGGTCGATTATAATCCAGAGTTTTTAAAAGTAATTCCTCAGGAAGTCATTGAAAAGGATTATGGTTGTGGAGACCCTTCTCAATATGTGCGCTCAGGAGAGACCGTTTTAGATTTGGGCTCAGGAACTGGAAAAATTTGTTTTATTGCTTCGCAGGTTGTCGGTCATCAAGGCAAGGTGATCGGGGTGGATATGAATGACGATATGCTTGAGGTTGCTCGAGCAGCACAAACCGTCGTTTCTGATAGAATCGGTTACTCTAATGTTGAGTTTAAAAAAGGGAAAATAGAGGACCTCAAAGAGGATCGAACAGCGGTTATTCAGTTTCTTAAGAAGAACCCAATTGATTCAGATCAATCACTTCAAAAATTTGAAACATGGAAAGAGCAACAGCTTAGAGAAGCTCCTTTAATTGAGGATGATTCGATTGATGTTGTCGTGAGTAACTGTGTTTTAAATCTGGTTTCAGATGAAAAAAAGAAAGTTTTGTTTGAAGAAATTTTTAGGGTTTTAAAAAAAGGCGGAAGAGCCGTTATTAGCGATATTGTGGCAGATGAAAAAGTTCCTCTGAAAATGAGAAATGACCCTGAACTCTGGAGTGGATGTATTTCAGGAGCCTTTGAAGAGGCTGAATTTATAAAAGCATTTCAAGATGCTGGATTTTATGGAATGCAAATTCTGAAAAGAGATACAAAACCTTGGCAAACTGTTGAAGGAATTGAGTTTCGGTCAGTAACGGTTGTCGCTTATAAGGGAAAACAGGGAGCATGCTTTGATCATCACGAAGCACTCGTTTACAGGGGGCCATTTTCATCAGTAACAGATGACGATGGGCATACTTTTGTGAGAGGAGAGCGAGTAGCTGTTTGTCGAAAAACTTATGAGATATTTAAAAAAGAACCCTATGATTCTTTTTTTGAGACAATTGAACCTTTAAATTCAGTTTCAGAAAAAGAAGCAAAGCCATTTCCGTGCACCAAGGGGTGGATTAAAAGAACTCCAGAGGAAACAAAAGGAAAAGGTTATTCGAAAACGACAGAGTCTTCTTCTTGTTGTTAGTCGATTAATTTCAGTTCAGCCCAAATTGGAAGATGATCAGAGGCTTGTTTTTGAGAAGCAAATTCTTCATTGACCCATGCATAACAGGTTTTTTGTTTCCTTTGGTATGAAATAAGAACTTTTCCAGAAGGAGCAGAGGGAACTTTTTTGGCGTTACAACCCCAGTCGTTATAGATGTATTTTGGGCGATAGACCCCGGATTTTATGATTTGAAAGTGCTGACTCGTCACAAGGTAATCAAGAGTTGCTTCAATAGGCTCTTTTTGAATGAGTGAAGATCCCCAGTAAGTTGCAGGAGGTTTTTTCATCCAGAGCTTCATTTTTTTAAAGAGCCTTTGTAGGACGGGCGCTCCTTCTTTTGTCTTCTTTTGATAGTCAACGTTCCAGTCTCCCATTGCGATGATTCGGTCGTTCTTTGAGAGGGGTTCAAGCGCAAGAGTATCAGCAACTGAAGGGGAGGTGGATCCGGTGAGATACCATTCTAAAAAGCGAAGCTGATCAGCATTTCTTGCGATATTCATTGAGTTTTTTTGACCAAATTCGAACGAAGGAACTGTATGTAAAAGAATGATATGAACTGGTTTTTGTTCAATCTCTAGCGTTAGGTCTGTAAAGTTTTTATCAAAAAGCTCAATGTCTTCTGGAATTGGATTACCATGAGCGTCCCGAAAAGAAGTAAGGTCTCTTTCTGGAAAAACCTCCTTCCATTTTAATTTTGAGAATACTTTTTTATTTTTGATTTTATTCTTAAAAAGCAGTCCTGTTGAATACTGTCCGGGAAAAACTCCAAAATTGAGTGGATCTGCAAGAGTTCTTGAATACGGTGCGTTTGGATTTGTTTCATATTGACCCTTTTCGTTTCTTTTGGCTTGGTTTCCTGTGTTTGCGGGATCAAAGCTCCAACGAGAATTTGAGTGTCCAATTAATTTCGCAATTCTTTTTAAGTTTAATCCACGAGAATTGAATTCGGAATTGGGAACTCCTGGAAGGTCATATTGAATTTCATTCAGAGAGAGTAAATCCCATGGATGTGTTTTAAAAAAGGCTAAAACTGACTGTCCTTGTGTGGATTGTTGATCTCTGGTTTTAAAGATTTTTTGAGTATCAAATTCTTTGATATTCCAATGAATGACACGAAACGCATATGCTGGTGTTGTTGTTCCAAGTACCCCAATGACCATCCAGTTCCAAAAATTTTGCATACAGGATGACTATCGTTTTTGACAGGTTCTTGGAATAACTGAGTGATTCTAAAGGTCCTAATTCGGTTTTAAGAAGGGGTGACGAGCCATGCAGAGCAAAAAAAGAAAATACTGAAAAAGTATTTTCAAGTTGTTTCCATAGAAGACAGTGAGTAGAATGGTCTCATGCAAATTCATGACCCATTAGAGAAGTTATTTGATCAAGGCCTTTTGACTCCAGTTGTGACGCTTTCTTTGTCTGTCGGGATTATTGGTGCGGTGGTGACTGGTTATTATGCAGCCTACAAAATTGTAGTTTTGTACGGAGCCTATTAAAAGATCCAGAGCCGCTCACAAAATGAAGGCTTTAAGTTGATTACTCTTTCCTTTTGAGTGTTGGCTGGGTTACTTCCAAAAGTTTCGATTAAACGGAGCATGTCAGGAATCTGTGTGGTGATTGGATCCACATGATTGACTCCTTTGAGCAGAACAATTTGAACAATTTTTGATTTTAGTCTTTTAATCATTTCTCTTTTTGTTTGTAAGGGAACTAACTTATCTTGGTCAAGAACGACTAGTTGGAATGGGAGTGTGATTTTTTCTAATTGGATAATCTCGTTGTTATCTTTGTCTAACACTCTACCGTCTGGTTCAACTAAAGCATTTGCAAATCCTTCTAACAATGAATAAGGGACTGGTGTGACTCCTTGTCTGAGAAGACGAATCATTTCTTTTTTTTGAGTGAGGTCTCTTTGAAAAATGGTCTGATACAGAACAATGATTCCGATTTCAAGAGGGATCGTTTCGATTGCTTTTCCCAAAAAATTTATACTTCGGAATGGAGCATTTTTTAGTTTTTGGGTGAACTTAAAAAAATGGGTGTGGATGTCTTGAGTACGGTGATGTTGGTTTAAGGACCTGAGTGTTTTAAATAATGGCAAAGCTTTTTTTGCAGCGTAGATGACCTCAGGAGGAGAGTGATTGAGTCGTGCGGGTGATCCTATGACTGTTGCCGCTTTGAGATCGTTTTTGAAATCAGAAAATTCAGAAGAAGACAGAAGAGCCATCACTTGCATTCCACCCATCGAATGCCCGATGAGATGAATTTTTCCCCATGATTTAAAATGAGGAAGTTTTTGAATATATCGAAAGTGTGCGGGAAGATCGAGCGTAAGTACTTCAGTAAGGCCGTATTGATGTTGATTTGAAAGTGGATGCTTTTTAGGGTGAGTTCCACGTACGTGACCGATAAAGACTTTGTAGTTTTTAGAAAAAGCTAATGCGATTTTTGAGAGGCTTCGATAGTCTTCGTAGATTCCCGGAGTGAGCACCTTAATTCCTTTAGGGGAATGAGGCGTTGGAAATTCGATTAAGTGTACAATCACTCCGTCGGCTGCGGGTACTGAATGTTCACGTAAACGGATTTGGTCATAAACTCCTGCATATCCAATAAAATGAGATATGAAAGTATATCCAATAAAAATATACAAAAGGAGTTTTCTCATGCTCTTTCGATAGCGATCAAAACAAATTGCGTCAATGGATGAATGTTGATTTTCAAAGGTAGCTGGTTGATTAAAGTTTTATCTAACGTTTTGAAAAAAATAAGAGAGTCAAATTTGTCAGGTAAGTTCGATTTGTCAAACTTGACAAAAATAATAAGTTATTTTAATCTTCTAGTATGAACTTATTTTCACCAAAAATGACAACCTTTTATACGACCACCCAGGTTGCTGAGATGTGTGGGGTGAGTTTTCGAACGGTGATTCGATGGGCGGACAAAGGGTATTTAAAAGCCCAAGTTCTTCCAGGCAGAGGAGATCGTCGATTCCTAAAAGAAGATGTCATTGCTTTTTTAGAGCATCAAAAATTTCATGTTCCAGAAGAGTTAAAAAAGAAAAAGAAATTTCCATTTTACTCGATGGATCGTAAGCCTAGAATTTTGATTGTTGAAGACGAAATAGAAGTTGCAAAATCAATTCAAAGAGTGCTTCGACGAAAAAAAATGATTACGGAAATTGCTGCTGATGGTTTTCAAGCAGGGATATTTTTACATAGTTTTGAACCTGATTTAATTACTCTCGATCTTCGAATGCCAAATGTCAATGGATTTGAAGTTCTTAAGGTGATTCGAAATCAAGAAAAGTATAAAGAACTTAAAATACTGCTCGTCACTGCGGAGATCCAAGACCGAATTGATGAAGCTTTAAAATTAGGTGCAAATGATTTTGTTTCGAAACCTTGCGCAAATGAATTACTTCTCGAAAAAATAAATAAGCTACTGTCAAACTCATGACTCTAGGAGGGATCTATGTGTGCTGTACGTGTGTTGGTTGCCGAAGATGACTCTTGTCTTCGAACGTCTATTGAAAGAATGTTAAGAAGAATTTATTCTAAATCAAATATTTTTTGGGCGACAACAGCCGAAGAGGCTGAGAAGATGATGAGGGTGATGAAGTTTGATCTTTCAATTGTAGATTATCAGCTAGCAGGTGAAATGAACGGAATGGATCTGATTGAAAAAATTCGTAAGGTGAATCCCTATGGGACCGTCATCATGATGTCTGGTTTGCCAATTAGAAATTTTTTAGAAGTTATGGATCGAGATCAAAACTTTATACCATTTTTACCTAAACCATTTTCACTTCATGAGTTTTCAAATGTGGTTCAATCTCATTTCAAACGTTAGGAGCTTAAAATGAAAGGATTCGTGTTTAATGTTCTCAATAAAATGGTGGAAGAAAAACTTGGAATTGAGGCCTGGGATCAAATGGTCAATCAGTTAAGTTCAGATTCTGCTGGCGTTTATACTTCAGGAGGAACCTATCCTGATAAAGAATTTTTAGATTTAGTGAGTGATTTATCGGAAAGACTTCAAACCCCCGTTGCTGAGTTAGTGAGAAACTTTGGGAAATATGCACTTCATGAAATGAAGAAACAGTATGCTATTTTTTTTGAAAAACATAGCGATGCAAAATCTTTTTTATTAAGTATTGATCAAGTCGTTCATGTGGAAGTAAAGAAGCTCTATCCAGAAGCAAAACTTCCTGAGTTTCTTTACGAAGATCGTTCTCCAAACGAATTAGTTATGATTTATCACTCTGAGCGTAAAATGTGTCACTTTGCAGAAGGACTCATTGAAGTAACAGGTGAGTTTTTTGGCGAAGAAATTGACCAGAGGCAAGTGCAGTGTATGCATGAAGGTGCTGAGTCCTGTCGGTTTGAGTTAAAATTTAGAGGAAAGGGTTAGGGTGGATTATGAGTAATTCAGATATGAATTCGATGATCGAAGCTCTAAAACGAACTATTGAAAGAGAGAGAAAAGCAAAGCGATATGCTGAAAGTCTTTTAGAAGGAAAGACGCGTGAATTATATGAATCTAATCAGTCAATTCAAGAACAACTTAATCAATTGAATCGAACTCATAAAGAGTTAAAAGTAGCAAAAAACAAATTAGTGGAGTCTGAAAAATTAGCAAGTCTTGGTATTATGACTGCTGGAATTGCTCACGAAATTAATAATCCTATCGGGTATGTATTAGCCAACGTGACCACAATGAAAGACTATGTTTTTTCGATAAAAAAACTTTTTCAAGGAGTAACTGAACTATTAGAAGAGTGCCCAAATGAGGAAATTAAAAGTCAGTTGCATGAGCAATTAAAAAAAATAAAAAAAGAAGAAGATTTTGACTATTTAATTGAAGATATTTCAAGTTTAGTAAATGAAACAATTGATGGAGCAAACCGTGTTAAAGAAATCGTTCATGGATTAAAAGTATTTTCTCATATGGATGAATCTGAAACTCAGGAAGTACAAATTAATGATTGTATTGATTCGACATTAAAGGTTGTGTGGAATGAGTTGAAGTATAAAGTTGAAGTTCATCGATCTTTGGGAGAGCTTGAAACAGTTGAATGTAATACAAGTCAAATTAATCAAGTTCTGATGAATCTTTTTGTGAATGCGGGACATGCAATTGAAAAAAAAGGAAACCTTTGGATTGAAACTAAAATGGAAAATGGAGAAATTTTAATTTCGGTACGAGACGATGGTTCTGGTATTTCTAAAGAACATTTGAAAGAAATTTTTAATCCGTTTTTTACCACAAAAGAAGTCGGTTCTGGAACAGGATTAGGCTTATCTATTTCTCACGGAATTATACAAAAATATGGAGGAACGATTGAAGTAGAAAGTAAAGAAGGAGAAGGGACGTGTTTTAAAATTCGTCTTCCTTCTTCTCAATAAAATTGTTTCTACTTTTTGGAGGAAATCATGAATTTTGATGAGTTAACAGGAAAAATTCTTTTCGTTGATGATGAGAAGCAAATTTTGAATTCAATAAAGCGTTTATTCAGAAAAACTCGTTTTGAAGTTATTATTTGTGATCAACCAAAAGAAGCTTTAATGATTATTGATAAAAATCCTGATTTAGCTGCAATCATCTCGGATCAACGTATGCCCGAAATGGATGGAGCTCAATTTTTAACAGAAGCGCGAAAGAGGATACCTCTTGCGAGTCGACTGATCCTAACCGGATATTCTGATATGGATGCAACGCTAAGAAGTATTAATGATGCTCATGTTCACGGATTTTTGTCAAAACCTTGGGAGGAGCAAAGTCTTTTAGAGACGGTATCTGAAGCTGTCCTTCGTTATAACGCGATTACAGAGAATGAGAGACTACAAAAAGAACTGAAAAAGAGTAACGAAGAGTTAAAAGAGTTAAATGCAACTTTAGATGAAAGAGTTAAAAAGCGGACCGAAGAAGTAATTAAATTAAATAGTGAATTGGAACAGGGTTTTTTACATGTGGTCAAATCAATGGGTGCAATGGCTGCAATTCATAATGATTCTTGGTCCAGTCATTCCAAGACTGTTGCCAATCTTGTAGGAGAAATAGGAAAAAGAATGAGTTTTGGTAAAAGTGAAATTTTTCAACTCAAGCTCGCAGCATATTTACATGACATTGGAGAAGTGGGAATTTCAAAGAAAATTATCCAAAAACCAACAATTGAAAGAACTCCAGAAGAGCGAAAAAAATTCGAATCTCACGTGATATGGGGGGAAACTCTCATTGAAGGAATTCCAAATGCACCAAATGTGAGTCGATTTATACGTCATCATCATGAAAAGTTTGATGGATCTGGTTTTCCAGATCAGCTTCAAGAAAAAGAAATTCCCTTGGAGTCTAGAATTATTGCGGTTGTTGATACTTATGATCGATTTTTAAATTTTGAGACTATTGGTGAAACCTCCACCCCTGCAGGGGCATTACAAAAAATTAAAGATATGACTCCAGAGTATTTTGATCCTGATGTAGTTTTTCATTTAGATTCTTTATTAAAAGAAACAGGGGAAATGGAAACTCCAGATTATGAAGTAGAGTTAGATCTTTATCAACTCAGAGAAGGTTATATTATTGCACATGATCTAAAAACAGACTCGGGTGTAACCTTATTAGGAAAAGGAAAAATTCTCACTAAAGAACTCTTAGAAAAAATTAGAAAAAGAGGACAGCAAGACCGAATTACAGGAAGAGTAAGTATTTTTAAAAGATCTATTGATTCAATGAGATCTTAAAATTTTTTTTATTGTATGAATCTCCGATCTCTTTAATAATGAAGTCAAGGAGAGTGCATAATGGATTTGCTAAAAAATCAGGTAGATGAGCTCAATGAAGAACAGCTTCGAGAATTAGAGAGTTATATTTTATTAAGAAGGGAAGAGCTGCGTTCATCTCCAAAAGAAAAAAAAATTGATGATTTTTTTATTGGTCAGGAAATTTGCTTCACTTCTAGTGAGGGAGAGCTTATTTTTGGAATGATCACTGGTTTTAGTGAAACAAAAGTTTCTGTTCATACTGAAAATGGTCGTCAATGGAGGGTCTCTCCTTTTTTAATAAAAGATCCTCATGAAAAAGAAGAACAAAAAGAAGAGGTTTCTATTCTCCCCCTGCGTACAGAAGGACTCACCCGGAATTCTAAGTGTCCTTGTGGTAGTGGAAAGAAATTTAAAAGATGCTGTAGATTAAAAAAAGCGCAATAAAATTAAGGTGTGTCTTTTTTGATTTTTTTTATCTATTTTATTTGTTTTTTATAATGAATTTTTCATGAAAACCTAGAAAAAATAGGGATTTTATCCGATAATAGAGTTGATGGGTAAGGTTTTTGTGGTACGTTTCTGGAACGGCCTTTTATTTAGAAAAATAATCATGTGGATGCCAAGGAGTGTTTTTTTTCTCTTTGTGATTTGCTCTCTTTCGGGTTGCGGTAAATTTGATATTTTTGGATCCGCCATAGGATCTGCCGCTTTGAATTCCGGAAGCTTTTCTTATCCTGTTTCTAAAATTGCTTATGTTAATGCTTCTGGATCGATTTCCATTCCCTCCTTAACGCCTACTTATACAGGAACGAGGACAATGACTTATTCAATTTCACCAAGTCTTCCTGCAGGTCTGAGTTTCGATACATCAACAGGATCAATCTCTGGTGCTCCCTCGGCAGACTCTCCTGCAGCGCCTAATTATACGACCTATACGGTTACTGGAACGAATGACCTTTCGGAGTCCTCTACGGACACGATTGATCTTTTGATTACTCAAGGGTTTGTGGTGGATGATACGGGCGATGGAAGTGATACGAGTGTTGCAGACACTGTGTGCTTAGCGGCTTCAGGCGGCTGTACTTTACGTGCAGCTGTTGAAGAATCAATCGATGAAGGTGGAGTACGAGTTATTTTTATTCCAGATGGTACCTATTCGCTCGGGAGTACTGTAACAGTGACTACAGGATCCGTTACCAATTTAATCCTCTCTGGAGAATCTCGCTCTGGTGTAATAGTAACTGGTGGAGGAACAGTTAGGCCTTTTGATACGGGATCAGGAGCTTTAGCAATGGATCTTCTTAATTTCACCGTTCAGTCTGGGCAGGCAACAGGAGATGGTGGCGGTTTGCGTTACCAAGCAAATGGACTGCTCACCGTTGATAATGTTTATTTTTATAAAAATACAACTACAAGTGCAAATACAGGAGCTCTTGCCGTAACAAATTCAGGAGCCACAGCAGTGATAAAAAATTCTCGATTTGAACAGAATCAATCTGCAAGCCGAGGAGGGGCATTTGGATATGTGGGGGCAACAGCAGGAAGTTCAATTTCTTACAGTGAATTTGTAGATAATATTAGTGGACATGATGGAGGCTCAATTTGGGGAGGAATTAGTGTCGATCATACGACTTTTAGTGGGAACACTTCTCCGAGCCTAGGAGGAGCAATTTATATTCCGGCGACAGCAACGGGAAACTATATTTTTGCGGATAATCTTTTTAGTTCTAACTCTAGTGCTGAAGGAGCAGGAATTCATTTTAATAGTACTACGGCTACAATCAGAGCAAGTACCTTTTATGGAAATACCTCCTCAGGAGATGGAGGTGGATTTCATGTGGCAGGAGCGGGATCTAGTGTGACTTTAGAAAATGTGACATTATTTCAAAACTTAGCCAATGCTTATGGGGGAGCGTTTTCTGTGAACTCCGGAACGGTAGCGTTAAATCATGTTACAGCAGTATCAAACCGAGCCGATGCAAATTCTTCAGGAGGAGAAACAGGTGGTGTATTCTTTAATTTAGGAGGAACGGTTACTGTTTCTGATTCGGTTTTTTCTGGAAACTTGGCAGATGCGACTGCTGGAAACTGCGTGAATGCAAACGTAACTACCTCGAGTGATTATAATGTTTATGATAGTGCTGGAGGAAATTGTTGGGTTGATGCCGCCAATGATCAAGGAGTGGCTGATGTTGGAATCTCTTCCTCTCTTGCGACAAATAATGGCTATGCCCCAACGCTTGCATTGGTAGCTGGCTCCGTTGCGATCGATAATAGACCTGCTGCATGTACTTTAGCTACTGATGCAAGGGGAGTGAGTCGTCCACAAGGTGGAGCGTGTGATTCTGGAGCTTTTGAATCTCAATAAATAAGTGAAGATCTTTTTGAACACATAACTTCAGATATCCTTAGCGCATTCATCACAAATTTGATATAAAACGTTGAGAATTGAGTTTATCTTTTTTTTGTTTTTTATTATTTTTTGATTAAATTCGAGTTCTAATCCTAAATAGTTTTTTCCTATTTTTTTTCTAAAAAAGCTTGTTAGACCGTCTGAAGTTCCTTTATATGGGTAATTTAATCGGCAATTTATCTTTTCTTTAGTAAGTCTTTCTTTTATTTTTTTTGCGAACATTTTTTCATTACTATGGTTGGGATCATAAAGAACAGCAAAGTCACAATTTCTTTTTATTCCATTTTTTATAGGAGTAAAAGAATGAATACTGAGATGAATATTCTTATGATTTATTTTTTTTTGAATTATTTCTCTATAGTGTGAATAGCTTTTTATTAATTTTTCTTTATCTTCTTCTGAAATATTTGAAGTATAAGAACTCCATATGTTTTTATTGTTTAGTGAACGATTGTAATCAATGATTAATCTCGAAATTTTATTTATTTGAGGTGTTTTATTTAATTTTTTTGAAAATTTTTTCGTAATTTCTAAGGCTCCTTTGTCGTACCCACGATGAGAATTTAAGATCGAATGTGGAATGTTTATTTTGTTTTTTATAAACTTTGGAATTTTATTTCCAGCATGTTCACAGGAAATAATAATATTAGTTTTCATAAGGGATATTTTTCATTAAGCAATCAATGAGCTTTTTGTACATTTCCATTGAAAGTTCTTTTTTGATAAGTCTTTGAGAAAGAGAGCCGTCCGTCTGTATGATTTGAAGACCTTTATGGTATCGGTTGTCTATATTGGGTAAAAATTTATTGATAAGCAGAGTGACTAAGGTTTTAAAGTTAGACTGATCTGACTTTAAGTTGAAAAGCTCAAAATAAGAGCCGAGATCACATTGTGGATTAAACTCTTTTGATTGATCATAGATTTCTCTTAAATATGAATCTGAAAAAACTTTATCGATATTCAGTGAGCTATTTAAGTTGGTTACATACTTAATCATTTCAACGATAAAGTGAATAATACTAAAATCCATATAAGGTGACTCTTGAATGTCCATGAGTCTGATTTCTATTGCACCAACATCAAATTTAGGAATAGCTGCTCTTGAGTTAAGCCAAGGGTTTTGAAGTGTTTTTGTGTGATCGTAGTGTGAAATGTCATTATAAATTTTAGATAAAATTTCATGATATTCTTTTAGCGATTTTACGTTTTCTGGAATGATGTTTCCAATGATAGATGGAACTTTTTCTTGATTTTTTTCGTAAAAAGAAAGCCTGTTGTCGGCATATTTTTGTTTTTTATTTTCGTAAAAAGGAGAGCTTGCTGATACAAAAGGAATTAACGGAAGTATGATTCGAATCGCGGAATGTAAACGAATGAATTCTAATTCTGTGTCGTAAGGTAAATTAATATGAACAGATTGAAGGTTGGACCAACCATGACCTTTGCAATCAAAAATTTCATTGTATAAATGATATATTTCTCTTTGATCATGTGGCCATAAAACGGTTTCCACTTCTGGAATAAACCAAGGATTCATGGCTGTAGGCATTAAAGAGCAATTTTTTGGATATAAAATTTTTTGAATTTTTAAAATAGATTCATGAAAAATAACATCTAACTCATGAAGAGAGCTTTCCGGATGAGTGCATTTTACTTCTAAAACGTGATTGACAAGTTCATTTGAGCAACTTGTTCGTCCAAGTTGTACTTCATTTGAAATGATTCCGTGATTCAGCTCTTTGAGAATTTGATCCGCTATTGGTTTTACTTTTAACGAACTGTTATCAACGATCATATATTCAGCTTCAATTCCATAAACAGAAAATAGCTTGTGATGTTTAGACATTAATTCCTCTTTTTTTATGACATTCAAAGAGGAAGTATTTTGCGATTTCGTCGTAAAGTTTTTCTCCAAGAATTTGATCTTCAACTCCAGATTCTATACTGGGGTTATCATTAATTTCTATAAAATAGATATCATTTCCTTTTTGTTTTAAATCCACACCGTATAGTCCTTTCCCGATTTCATTGGAGACTTTTAGTGCAATTTTTTTTATTTTTTCAGGAGTATTGGTTGGACTAATGCATTCAAATTTTCCTTCTTCTGATTTTCCATTTTTGTTATTGATAATTTGCCAATGTCCGTTTGCCATATAATATTTACAAACATAAAGAATTTCGTTATTTAGAATACTTATTCTCCAGTCAAAATCGGTGGGAATATATTCTTGAATAAGAATTAGTTCTGTTTTTTTAAATAAACGATTCGCAAATAGTTTTAATTCTTCAATGTCATCAGCTTTATAAACTCCTTGAGAAAAAGCGGAGTCTGGTTGTTTAATGATACATGGAAATTGAATTTCATTTTTAATTTTATTGAAACGTGCGGAGTCTAAAATTAATGTTTTTGGTCTGGTGATATTGAGTCGATCCAAGAGCTGTTCAAGATAAACTTTATTTGTACAACGTACAATTGAATCTGGATCGTCAATGACGACTAGACGCTCAATTTCAGCACTTCTTGAAATTCTGTAGGTATGATGTGTTACATTTGTTGTTTCTCTAATAAAGAGAGCATCAAAATTGTTAATATCAGGTCTTTCTGAGTTTTGAATGAGCTGGGTTTTAAAACCATTTTTTTGAAATGCATTTATGAATTTTTTAAGTGCCCTTGAGTCGCTTGGCGGGTGTTTTTCATTTTGATCATAGAGAATAGCCATGTCATAAATGTATTTGGTCCCTGCTGTTTTACTGAATTTTTTTTGTTCGATGTAGTTTTTTGTTGCTTCGACTAAAAAATTCATATGCGTGGAATTAAGTTCAGAAGGGGTGAGGAGTATGATTTTTTTTATATCCCATGAATTTTTCTTTTCAAAATAAACTTTGAACATAGGGGCTTGAATCATTCGATAAAGTTCCCATGAAAGTTTATTATATGTTGAAGCGATGTTTTGTCCGAAGTAAACACTTAGGTCAAATTGGTCTGACTTAATTTTTTTTAAGTTTTTTTCGACAAGATTACTAATTTCTTCCGATAAAACTCGGTTAATTCGTCTATCGGTAAGGTCTTGGATTGATCGTGGTGATGGAAGAATTTTGTCTTTTCTCGCTTCAGCGAGTAAAGAAACGTAGTAGCCTTGCTCTTGGTAACCCATGTTTGATGATAAATTAAATACTTTAAATTTATTTTGCTTGTTATGATTATCTAAGATGTATTCAATGGGTGTTTTCACTAAGACACCTAAGTGTGAGAACTTTTGTTTATGTTTTTCATTTACAATGATGATGGGTTTGTTCATTTGGTTTTTTCGATAAGAAGCAGGTTTCCGTCGTATGACGAGATACCTAAGAGGATTGAATTAATCAAACGGTTACCGTCGATCAGATAGTGGTTTGAGCCTTGAATTGGGTTTTTTTGATATGGGTCACAAATTGAAAAAGAATTTTGTTTTTCATATCCGTCGATGATGACAAAATGTCCTGCTGGTTCTCCTGCGAGGTCATCGTACTCATTTGTAGACGGGTTTTCTCTTTTGTCTCGATAAAGCCATGTTGAGCTCAGTCCTGTTAAAATTGGAATTTTAGAGTCAATGATTGATTTTAAAAACTGACAGGATAAATCTTCAAATTTTAACAAGCCTCCTAAATTTAAGTATTCTTCGTAGGCTTTCAGAGCATAAGATCGCTTTTCAGAAAAGGGAGGTGTTTCCCTGCTTTTACGAACGTATTGGCTGATCTCTGAGTTTTTTTTGTTAAACCAGGATGGATCAAAGACTTTGATATTATAACTCACTATTGTTGTTTTATAGCCTCTTTCTAAAGCATGTTTTGCTAAGATAACTGCAAGCGTTCCACCTCCATTATCAAACTGATTAATTTCTCTGATCGTTTGTTTTAATGAAACTTTATCTTGATAATAGCTGTAAACGGCGTGAAGGCTGGTTGGCCCACAGGTAGTGTAGTCGGGTTGGTTGTTTATTTTCACACCAAGTCTGATGCTCAAGTTCCAGGTCTCCTTATTGGATTGTGCGTCTTATTATTTGCTTTTGTAAGACGAAGTAAAGATAAAATTTTTATTTTGAATAAATTGTTTTACTTTTTGGTTTGCTGCGGCATTTAACGAAAGCCAATATCAAAATTTTTTTATTGATCATTTCTCAGAATTTATGAACTGCGGGCATAGAACTGGAGTCTAACATCCTTAAAAATCAGCTATTGAATCGTCTCTAAAATCAAGCCTTTAACAAGGTGTGATAAAGGAGTCAACATGTCAGGAAATAGAAAAA
>PBMP01000020.1 GCA_002722705.1 Pseudobdellovibrionaceae bacterium
GGCGGGCGATTCAGTCAAGTGGTACTGCCGAGTGCGCGAATGGCCGAAATCCGGCACGCCTTGAGGCACAACAACGGCCAATGCCTTGCGGGCGGAAATTCATCGCACACGCTCGATACACGCCCAACGCGACATCGCCCCCCTTCATGCGACTCGCGCTTCGACGCGGCCGTGCTACTCTTTTTTATTGCGTGCATGGGAATGCTTCGATTTTTATCCCCGTAGCTGTTGACAGCGCATTGGCGTTTACTTAAAGCAAAGCACCTCGCCCGCAAAAAATCTGACGTCTGGGTACGTGCAGGGTCCGGTGTAGCCCAAGCCCTTGCAAATTGCGAGTAGTTCGCTGCCGTACAGTGCCCGCGCGCGGAGGTTGCCGGCATCGACGGCCGCGTCGTACAGTTTTGTCAGCTTGCGCAGCCGTTTCCGCGACGCAACTTGTTGCCCATTAAGCGGCGAGTACTTTGGCGGCGCGTAGCGAGGCGGTTTGGAGCATCTGATTCCCATTGTGAAGCACGTGTTCTGTTGTGTGGCCAAAACAGATATTGGACAATATCATTGATTTCGACACCCAAACGTAGTGACTATCGGGCGTGTTTTTGAAACAGTTGGTAGCGGAGCAGCTGTGAAAATTGCATTTCGGCGGAAGCGGAGATGACGCGCAGTGAAGTTGTCATGGCTGCGCTCTATTTGGCCTCCCCGCCAAAGTGTGAAAACGGCCCTTACATTTGGAGTACTTTGAAAGACACCAACGCCGGAATCGGCACTGCGCTCAATTTTCGTCGCCCGAGTTTTGCGCTTGCTGAGATTCTTGGCGCGCAGTGGGTTGGAACGCTTACAAACGCACACGACCGATTCAGAAGCAGCAATCACTCGCAGGACGCAGCCGCTCTCTTGGGGCTTGCAGACCCATTTTGCACTGCAGCGGATTTAACGGCAATAAATCAGACGCAACAACACGGTCGGCGCTTGGTTAAATATCATTTAAGCAGATCGTTGTGTCGTACAAAGCCGTTAACCGACGTAGCCCTTAATCGTCGTTCGATTGTTGTCGTAGACACCGAGCAAGGGCGGAACTCAATTCCGCCCTTTTGGATAACATGCGCATTTTATTACACGTTCAGGTCCAATGTTCTGATGGCCGCCTTTAAGCGCGGCGTGCCAGAAAAGCCGGTGAAATCGATTTGGGTCGGGGTGCATTTTCGCTGGGGAGATACGCAGGCCGGCAGCCCACTCAAACCAGCGAAATCCGCCTTGGTGCGCACCGGGGCGCCTCTCTCTACCTTTGCACATGTTACAAAACACTATGCAGCCAATCGCACCATGTTATTTACCGAGGGCCTACGGCGAGGAGACCTTGAGCTCTTTGAAGCGATTGTTGGTCGGCCGGTAGAAATACATTCCGACAGTCACAAGTGGGCGAATGCGCTGGCAATGATGGCGCAGTGTGACGTGCTCGTCGGAGGTTCGTCAACGTTTTTCAAACTTGGTGCGCGCCTATGTATTTTTGCGGAGAAGCCATGCACCGTGGTAACAAGCAAGCCAGCAGAGGTGACCGAACACCTCGGCGACGAGGTTGCGTACAACGTAAGCAGTGTGATCCATTTCGCCTCACAACGAAACTAGTGCGTGCTCCACCATGGGAATCAAATGCTCCAAACCGCCGCGCTACGCGCCGCCAAAGGACTCGACGTCTGATTGGCAACAAGAAGGGTCCCGTGATCGGCTGCGCAAACTCACAAAACTGTACGACGCGGCCGTCGATGCCGGCGACTTTCGCTTGCGGGTCGAGTACGGCAGCGAAATGTTCGTGATTTGCAAACGCTTGGGCTACGCCGGAACATGCATTTATTCAGACATCAGAGTCTTTGCGGAGGAAGCTTCAATATAAAAAATCAGATGCTGGCATGGCGGCCGCTGTCACACATTTACATGAGCGCTTGGTCAACCAGACCTGCCAGGCTTGCCGCAAGTGTTCAGCTGACGCGCCGATTTAGGCACATATCAACAAAAGAAACGCCAAAGCCGTCGAATTCATCGCCGGATGAATAATCGGCATCGCTGTCGTCGTCACCATTGTCGTCACCACCGTCAGCCTCATGCCTTTCCTCCTCTAGATTAGGATCGTCCATTCCGCCATCATCACCACCGGCACTGTTCGGGTAAACTATATGTTCTCCACGTAGTTTGCGAAACCCCTCTTCCTCTCTGCCATACGAAAACACTATGAACGTTTTGCCAGCAACGTCGGGGTACATTATGTGCTTGTTTTTAGTTTTACCATTAGCGGTCGTCGTGCCTAAAATTGCAATACATCTTGTCTGTTCGCCAGGTTCTATTACAATGCTAAACATGCATGGAAAATCGGGATAGTGGTACGGAACGCCATAAGTGTAATCCCAAGTTAATTTGTCCCCGCTTCGCACCATTTTGATTTTTTCAGCCAACGTTATCGATATTTCTTTGATATTGTCAATGTCTCTATCCTCCAGAGTTTTACCCCCATTTTTAAACAATCGAAAGAGTACACCCGGGATTTCTAATAAGTCGTCGCGATGTTCCTCTTGTACATCGGTCATGTCTGCGTCATCATCGCCTCCGCTACTCATTGTGGTGGTGGAGACGAGTACTGTTGCACGTGTTTTAAATACGCTAATAAATATGCTTAGCGGGCCCCCCAAAGTCCCAAATTAACTGCACAAGTGTTATCTAATCACTGCATCAATCACGGTTCCAGTGGGGCCGATGGCAAAAAACACGCTTCTATTGCGGCCCGCGACGGCGTGCCAGATGTGATTTTGCAGCGCCGCGTACTGTATGAGCGCGCCGTGGCCGCCGTCGCGGCAAGTGGTCCAGCGACGCGTGGGGTCGACCCCCCACGCGCCCCCTCCAATAAAAACGTTTCCGTCGATTTCTATGGACCTCTTTAACAGATGAGTGTGGTGCTCGAGGATGGCCGCAAAGCGATGCTTTGCGAAGACGCGCTCCCATGCGCGCCGGGGCCGGCGATACGTGCGTTGCACTCGCGTCGTTGAGCACGCAAAGATATCCTGCGGCGAGTACAGCGGCGAGTGATACGCCGCCACGTTTGCAGCGCCCGGGGCGTAATTGTCCTCGATCCACGGCACCTGGGTCTCGTGCGGCACCACGTGCCCCGAATCGAGAATCATGACGTTGACGGCAGCGCCGATGCGGTGGGCGTGAAACGTAGAGTTCCACCCCGGAAAGATGTCAAAGTAAAAATTGACGCTGCTCTCTGGTAAGAAGCTTCCCCACTTTTCCTCCTGGGCCTCGTGGTTTCCGATCGCTGCGACGATGGGGATGGTGTCGCCGTCCGCGTTGACCATCCACCTTTCGTACATTTTCAGCCACTTGTCCCAAACCCTGTAGCACGTCGGAAAGTTGTTGGCGTACGCAATGTCGCCGCCGACGATCGCAAACGAGACCGCTGGCCGCAACGCGCCGACGGCAGCGCTCAGCTGGACTGCCATGGGCGTCGTGCCCACATCGCCTCCGTCGACAAATGGTATGGACGCGTTCGGTTCCGCCGGCGCCGTTTTAAACGTGATCTCCCCGGCGGGCACCCTGCCCGCTTCGATCCTGTACCGCGTGTTGGGCGCGAGGCGGTCGAGGTGCACGGTGTGCACCCACCGCTCGCGTTCGATTTTCAGTCGCCGCGACGTGCCTTGCACTGCCACGGTCGCGCCGCCTTCGACCCTGGTTACGTACGCGACGGTGCGCTGCTGCGTGGCCGTGTGGTAGTTGACGTCGACCGAGTCGGCGAGGTTGTCCGACAGCGTCAGGTACACGACGCACGGGCGGTGGCGGTCAGTGCAGATTTCGTCGGCGTCGCCCCACCATCGCGTCCACGCCGTGGACACGTGCCACGGCGCTTCCGCGATGCACACGTCGCTGACCAGAGCTGAAACGGCCATCGCGGCGGCAACGACCGCCGCGGCCGTGATTAGCGTCGGCGTGGCCCGTTCCGCCAGCGCCCCCCCGACGACCGCCGCGACGACCGCGCCGCCGGCCCACCACGGCACAAAGCCCCACGCTGGCCACAGCAAAATGCCCACAACCGCGAGCCCGACCGCCATCCACTTTGCAACCGCTGCCGCCAACGCGCTGCACCTTCTGCCCCTGTTGCTGCACGCCGCGGCAGCCAGCGCAAACAGCGGCGCAAGCAGGAGGACGCCCATTCCGATCAATACAAAAAATAGGTACTGAAACGGCACGCCCCTGCCGCGCCTCGGCAAGCTGTTGTTCTGCAACGCCGCGATCCCATACGCCGAAAAGAGCCAAAAGTATGCCGCCGCCGCCGAAATCCCGCCCGCCGCGATCACAAACCCACGTCTCAACATTGGTATGCCGGCAGCAATTTAATAAATACGAATCCGTACAATCGTTGGCGCACACTCGCGCACCATGGACGACGACGCAAGCGGGCGCTACGATCGTTATATAAGGCACCTCTTTCTCAGAGACTTGTCCGAGTTTGCGGCTGCTCGGTTGCAGCGCGGCGACGTCCGCCAGTTGATTGCCGACCTCACGCGGTGGTGCGCAGCCGAGCTGGCGTCGCCCGGCCCGTTGCCGCCGCTGCGCAACGGCTTTCTCACCGACCTGAGTGCCGAGCTCCGGCAGTTGCAGACGGCGGACGCGGTGGCTTCAAGCCAAGGCTTTCCGTGGACGCACGAGCTTCTTCAGCGGATCGCCCCCACGCAAAACGCACCCACTTCAGCACGCGGTGCGGCCCCGTCGGATTTTGCCCCCCGTACACAAACGGAATCATCGACGGCGCAATGAAATCAATAAAACCGCAATAGTTACACGGAAACAAAACTATCGAGTCCCGTGTTGCCCTCAAATACAATTATCGATGGATTTTCTCGCGCCGCGTCGACTGAATAATTAGCAGCATTGGTAATGCTCATCAAATGTGTGTGCATATCTTTTAATTCTCGTTCGAAGTCTGACAAATCATCATATTCGGCATTGATATCAAACCCGAGTTCTTCTAAGAGTTTGATACACTGTTGTAATTTTTTCAGTGAGCGCCGCGCCCGTTTCTCCCCGTCCGATTGAGTCCTGCGTAGTTCCTTAAACCACTTCTTTCCATCGTCGAGCCACTTTGATGCACTCTCCTTTGTTTTGACCGGATCATATACCCATCTCTGGAACCAATTTTTTTCCTTGTTTTGGAAGTGGGCTAAATCGGCCTCTGCCCTTCGAAGGGCCGCTCGCGTTTTTTCGGTATCGTTTTGACGGCGAGCAATTTTTGCTTTCGTCACCGCTTGATCTAAAGCATCTTGCCTTAACACAAGGCCTTTTGCAATGCGTCCAAATTTTCCGAGTGTTGCCACCACGGTAAGGTTTCCCGCATTTTGTAGATATTGCAGCCAATCGCTATAAATTAGGTATTCCGCTTCAAACCGCGCAGACATCGCGCTTTGGAAATATTTATACTTGAGCTTTATGTCGTTGTAGGACACGTCCATTTCGCCCATTTGAACGATATTTTCATCGTTTTCGCGGGGCAGCACAACCACGAGAGGTTCGTCGCCACGGATAATATGGGCATGCAAGCACGCGGCAAGTACCGAAGCATGTGGCACGGCATCGTCAGTTCGAGTTTCTAAATTTTTGATTGTTTGCATAAATTCGTCCTGCTCGTCCATATCAGGCAAGTCTTTCACAGTGTCATAGTTGCTCGTGTAATAATTTTCATACGGATAACCGTTTTCTTTAGTAAAATACTCCGATGCCTTCATCACCGTAATGCTCACTTCGTCATCCTTTCTGATGCAATAGAGCCGACGCGAATTAAATTTGTTGCGGGATAGCCGTTGCGCGACGGAGGCGGGCACTTCTGTAGCAAAATCATAAAACCGCTTAGCGTAGGACGGCTTAGGGATTTCGTCTGCCATGATTTCCCTGTGTACGCTGCGGTGTGGGGCGTTCCTATATATGCGCTTCGTTTGCACTGAGTGCACCCGCAGCAATGGCGACGCCCGCGAACGACACGTTTGGGTTTCCGACGGCGACGTTCAACTCGTACCTCTTCTTTGTGGTGGGCGCGGTGGTGTCGGTATGGTCGGCGATGACGCTGTTGCTGTCGCCGCTCCGCGTCGGGGAGATTGACGGCGGCGGCCCCAACGCGCCGACGTACGACATTTACCTTCGGTATCCGTACCACCTGGAATTGCAGACCGACGTGGTACCCGGAAACGCCGCACTGAAGTCGGGGTACACGATATCGTTGGCAGACACGCACCCCGCCGGCGTGGTGTTCCCGCCCGATTTGCGCGATGGCGCCGAAACCGGTTGCGAGGCGCGGTTCTGGTACGTTTCGTACACCTGGTTCGGAGGCATCTTGTTTGCGGCCATTCTGGCCGCAATGAATTGCTGCACCACGTACGGCGCCACGTACGACGACGTCGAATCGTTTTGCGTGTGCGGCACGAGTTCATCGTTTGCGTGGTTGCACCTAATTCTGGGCGTTGTGCTCACCACGTTCGCCATTGGCCGGGCCGTCAGCCTGGTGATGCTGCGCGACTGCTATGACGACCATGCCGACGTGAGGGACGACACCTCGACCCCCGCCGCGTTGTGGGCAGAATTTGGTATTTACATGGCGGCGTGGCTCATTTACTTGGTGTACGAAATTTTGTTTGGCTGCGTTCCCCAATTCCGCAAATCCTACATTGGCGGCGGAACCCCGTCTGCCACGCAAGAAAGGCTTCTTTAAAATGGCGGGGCGGGAACTGCCAGCACAAGTGTCGGTGCAGTTTGGCGAGGACACGCGATCATTTGTGATCGGCGTTACGCCTAACCGGTTGGCAGACCTACAAGACCTTCGGGCCAAAATAAAAGCAGCGTTTAACTTACCAGACAATTGTTTTATGCTTAAAAAGACGCGTGGGTCGCCCGCGTCCATCGATTCCAATATGGCCTTGACCAGGCATCTTCTAAATTATTTGCAAACAATAGGATCGGAACCCGTGCTTCAGGTGAAACTGATGGATGCCGAACTTCACAGGCTGGCGGAAGAGCTCGAAGCAAACAAAGCAAAGCTCGAAGCAGCAAATGAAACCCGCGACCAAAAAATTGAAGAGGTCGAATGGTGGACTGCAAAGGATCAATTAAATGAAGAAAAACTTGCAACGCTCAAAAACGCGTGGACAAAAATGTTTACCGATTTGGAAGCGCATTACGAAGCCGAAATTCAAAACCGCGATGCAGAAGACGAAAAGCGCGATGCCGAAGAAGAAATACGCGAAAACGAGCAACGAAGTCAGCGCGAAACGTTGCAAGGCAAAATCGATCAACTCCAAAGGCAATTGGCCAATGAAGAAGCGCAACACACTAGGTTAGAAGGCTTGCACCAGCAAGCAATTGTCACGTTGGAAAAGCAACGCGATGAATTGCAACGACAACATAAAAATTTGCGGAAAAAGTACGCGCTTGGTGCGCTTGGTGCCGCCGCCGGTGGTGCGGCGGCACGCCACTATTTGGCCAAACGCTAAAATTAAGACCACATTTTCACAAAATCACCGATGCACTCTTTTTTTTGGTCAGCATTTTCAAGTGACAATGGCCGCCATGCTTCCGGACGAGATTCTGCGGCACATCATTGCGGGGCTGTCTTTTCCCGATGCGTTTCAAGCAAGTCAGGTGTGCCGACGGTGGCGGGCATGCGCGTCCGCCTTTGCCGGCGCTGCGGACCTTTCGGAGCTGCCGCTCCGCCTTGACGCGAGTGCCGCCGCGCTATCGCGCGGCCTGCTGTCGATTGCGGCGCGGTTTCCGCTCCTTCGCGAGATTCACTTCTGCACGGCTGGTCGCACCAACGCGTGGTTTTCCACCGCCGATATCAAGGCCGTTGTTCGGCGGTGCAGCCGCCTGCGCCAAATTTCTGCGTGCGGGCAAGGCATCGACATGGCGGACGCGCTTGCCGAGTGCAGCGCCGTGAAGACGGTGGCGCTTTTTAACCAAGCGCCTGCGCCAGTGCCGGTGGACGAGATTGCGGCGGCTGCGCCGCCGACGCTGCGCGCGCTCACGATCGAGTGCACGCCGTCCGAGTTAAGCCCTCCCGTCGCGCTGTCGGCAACGTGGACATTGACGGCGTTGACGACGTTAAGTCTGCCCGGCAACGCGTTGGCGACAATAAACGTCGGGGCGCTGGTCAACATGGAGGTGCTCGATTTGAGCTGGAACTTCATATCCGCGTTGCCCGCAACGATCGGCAATCTGCGTAAGCTCAAGGTGCTTCGCCTGTCGGAGAACCGCATCGAAACCCTTCCGGTGGAACTGTGCGGCCTGCCGTCTATAATGTGCGTCGACGTGTCGTTCAACTACCTGCAATCCCTGCCGCCGGAAATTAGCGGCATGAGGAGCCTGGTCTTTTTCAATGCGCGGTACAACATGTTCTTTCCGGCGCAAGTGCCCCGCTGCGTTGCAAACCACCCCGCCGTCGTGATTGGGGGTGTGGACTTTCTTTAATCATAAATTAGGCGCGTTGCCCAATCGAAAGCAACATTTCGGCTGCGTACGCGCTGTCTAAGCCGTCCTTGTATTCGCGGAGCGCACAGCGCATAAATTGCCCCAACGCTTCGCGGTGTGCAGCGTTGTGTGGCTGCGGGCTCTCGAACCGATCCGCCGTGTAAAATGCAGCGACGACAACGCGAAGGGCAATGTCTCCGCGTTTTGCGTCAAAGTAAATGGCGTTCAGCTGCGGTGCCAGCAGAGCGCGGGACCCCGCTCTAAAGGCAGCACGGGCGGACCAGCGCGCCAACGATTGCGCCACATATTTGGCCGCCGCTTGCTTGCGCAACGCGCGGCGGCATTTGAAGGTCACCTCGAAAGACATGAACGGGTTTGCGCAGACAAAGTCAATCTGCCGTACAATCCCTACCTTGGGCACATTTCCGTTGAAATGGCTTCCGACATGCTCGCCGGGCCAGCTGCGGTAGCGGCGCTGGCAACGCTGCGCGTCGACGAAGCAAAACTCGAAGCCCTCTGTAACAACTCGGCCACCTTGTATGTGTGGTCACCTGACGCCGTTACCCACGAGCTGCACATGTTCACCGAGGCGCGATTGGCGTTGCCGCTGCTCCCGTCGATGCCAAAACAAAAGTTTCGGTCTTTGTTTGCGCTGATGGCGCCATATCTCTCAACGGGAGAACGAGCCGCCACGGCCTTGTCGAGGCGGCGAATTAGCGCGCGCAAGACCGCGCGGAAGAAAGCGAAGAACCAAAAGGCGGCGCAGCGTGCGGTAGACGCCGCAAATCGTCGCCTGCGGCGTGAAAACGATCGACTGCAAAAATTAAACTACCGATTACGCGAGAGCTTGAATGCTACTTGCGCCAAACTGGATATACGGCCGCATCCGTCATTGCAATAATTGACGGAATAATGGTTGTAGCTGTCGCGATTGCGGCGGCAGCGGTGGCGTATCCAAACGGCTGGACGCGCTCTTGCAACCGCGAGGGCACGACCGTGCCGGCAGCGCCCCCCTTTCCCGGCGCTAAGCTGCCCGCGCACAGCGCTCTTTTTACGTGCGCCGGCATCGACTGCACCCTTTCCACGTCTGCGCCCCACTTTAGAGGGTTTGTCATCTCATCAAGCGCCACGCCTCTGGTTGCGAGCGGTACCTCGGCCAAAGCATTTGACGGCGCGCACTGCCTCACGCACAGCAGCAATGCCGACAAGCCTTTTGTCTCTTTTAAATTATCGGCCCGAAAGCGCACTACCCTCTACGCCCTTGTCGTCACCGCTTTGGCCGGGAAGCACCAATACATTGTTGCCGAGCCGCACCAAGTCAATCCGGAGCCCGTCACCCAAATCTACGTCGTTGGAGCCGGCCCGGGCGGCCTCGCGGCCGCCCGGTACGCGGCAGCTCAAGGCATCGCGGTCACTGTGTTTGAGCAAGGGCCGGAGCAAGGGCCCGAGTTTTGGGACCGCCCGATCAAAGACACCGCGTACGGAAACATAATAAAAAAAGCATCGCTTGCGTTCAATCCGCTTAAAAATAACGGTATACCAACGTTGGTAAAGATGGTTGGTGGACAACAAATGGTTAACGGGGCGGTCTTTGCGCCTGGCGCTCCGTCGGATTTGGCTGAGTCCGTCGGCGTTGCACTTGACGAAGCAACGGCCGCGCAAGCAATTGCAGCGTCGTACGTTGACACTGTGCCCGCTGTGGTCGACAACAAGTCCGCAAATTTTACGAGACTGATGCATCGCTGCACCTCGTCCACGCCGTGCCAAGACTATTGGCTGGCCGAATTTAATCAAGATGTCAATGTAAAACGCGCCGCGATCGCGTACGGGCTACCGTCGACGATAGACGTTCAGCCGCTTAATGAAGTTGAAAGCGTGTCGGACACTCTAATCACATTCACCGCCGCGACCAATCGGCCCGCAATTGCAATCGGCTCAACTGACCGGGTTATTTTGGCTGCCGGGGCTCTGGTGTCTCCGCAACTTGTTGGAAACACGTCCTTCTGTGGGTACAATCATTATTACACCACTGGTGCTGTAATTCCCCCGATTACGCCCAGCTTGGGGACGCAGCTTTTTAAGTATCCAAACGGCGATGCGTACGAGCTCAATTACGGCCTTTTTAATCAAGGTATGGACCTGGAAATAAACTTAACCATGTTGCCATCCGAAAAAGAGTGCTACCACGTTGGGCAAAGTTGGTCGCCGCTGCCGATTGGAGACAATCATGCGTGGCATTTTATGGGCACGGTGAAGCACACGTTAATGCGAGCTTTCAATTTCGAACGCATCTATGTTGGCGATGCGTCGGCTTTATCCACCCCATTTAACTGTCATACGAGCATGCCGGCTGCCGCGGCCGGAATTATGGCCGTGAAAAGTGCGACAGCGGGGCTGTCGGCGCCGGCCCCCAACATATCCGAACAGACTGCGACCAGCGTCACGACGTTGAAAGTGCCCCTTTTCTTTGTCGGTGTCCTCGCCATTGCTGTGGCCATCTTGTGCCACCCCTATCCAGCGGTCAAGTGGGCACACTATTGGCTGGCGCCGCTCGGAGTTGTTTTAATCACCATCGCGGTCGCCCTCCCTGCCGAACCAAACTCGCCGATCAAGGCCACTGCTGCCGGGCGGCGTCACCGTGTCGCTGGTCGGTGGGTGCTCGGCCTTTTGTGGTTGCAGGTATTGCTCGGCGTCGCGGCCAAGTACAGAAACGACTTGACCGTTCCCCCCTGGATTGGGAAGCTTCACCGGGTCGTGGGCTGGCTCCTTTTAATTTCAATTCTTGTCTTAGCGTCGCTGCTTGCAACCATCCCCCAAACCCTTAAAATTTATACCGGCAATGTGCGTTTAATGGTAATTGCAGCGATTGTTGCAACGGTTTTAGCGCTGGTAATCTCCACCTACAAAACTGCGAAGGCTTGGTTCCCGAAACAGCAGCCCACAGACACAGACCTATTGCTGTAGAGGCCTTACGCCGAAGTGTCCCAAACCACTTCGGAGTAAAAAGCAATCGTATGATCTTTGCTGTTGTCGATCCTCTTTTGCCACTTTCGCAACGCCAGGTTTGCGCTTTCAAACATTACAAAAAACCCGCCGTTGTAAAAGCCTCTCGACATGTGCCGCGGCTTGGTGACAGCCTCTTTGGCTTGTTTGTTCTGGAGTACCTGCAAATAGTACACCGTCTCCGTCTCTTGCGAATTGCGAACTTTGCGCGTGTGCGACGCGATCTTTACAAAGTCGCGTAGATTCGGCTTGACCAAGTCGACCATCAAAGTGTGCCGCCAATTTGAATGCGGGGCACCGCAGCTTCCAACGTGATACCACGCACGATCCATACCGTATGCACCTTCAATGCACTTGATGCGGTGCCCCAATTTATCACCATCGGTGCCCCTGCAGTTACAGCACTTGACGGAGGATCCGCACTGCTGCGATGCCTTCGCTGAAGACTTTGATCGCTTAGGTGCTGCTGGCGCATCGGCGCTCGACGCAACCGGGCAAGCCGCCGCACCCGCCTGCTTCTGCTCGTACTCCTCGAGTGCTTCGCTTGCCAGCGACACCCCCGGAAACACGTCAGGCGAGAATTCGCTCTGATTGGCGTTGCCGCAGCATTCACAGTACGTGCAGCCGACAGTAACCGCATCGGTTTGAACCCACTGGCCAATAGTGTAGCACCAATGGCAGTCGATCCCGCTGTAATCGACGTCCGGCTTTGGAAAAAAGGATTTTCGCCAAAACACCGGCGGCCGCTTCGGCTTCATTTCGGCAACAGGGACGCCCGGCACTAACTTAAACGCAATCTCCTTCAGCGTGCCGGGTACCAAACCGTAGCTGACTTTCCCGTCGACCGGGCACAACGCCATGCAGCCAATCATCCGCGTGAACTGAGTGCTGCGAACGACCGCGATGTAGTGGTCTGGGTGATCCCAGTCCGACGGAAAATCTTCGGGCGGAAAGTCCTGTGCACGGGCTTCGGCGTCGCTTCCTTTCCTCAACAGACTCCATGGAACGCTGGAGCGAAAGTTGTTGCCTGGGATAAACCCTCGGGCAAGATGCACCCCATTTGGGTCGTAAAATCTGAGGTCCGACTTGTCGTGCCGACTCGACCACGTCGCCTTCAACTGCACCGGTTGCTGCGGCCCGACCAGTTTGCCGTCTACAAACGTCGTCAGTCCTGGTACAAGATACTCCATTAGCATGATAATCAGCACCTCGCCGCTGGGGGCGACATGCGCGTAGCGCATCAGGTAATCCATTGCCAATGGATTGGCGGGATTAAGAGGTACGCAGTAAATACCCGGACCACAAAGGGAGTTACCCGAACCAAACTCGTACGGCTTCACCTGCGTGTACAGCTCGCCCTTTGAGCCGTGCCCTGCAAGCTCTGCCTGCAACAAAGGCAATCAAAGCCCCGGTCAATAGACAGGTCAACAAGCGCCACCTTTCACCGCTACGCTATGCGTGGGCGTAACTTACATGGCCGTCCCAATCAAACTTTTCGGTCAGTTCAGCGCCGATGCCGCCAATCGGGGTGCCAAACTTGAGCAACCCGGCCACGGCCCAGCCCACTGGAGTGGTCATATCCTTGAGGCGCTTGACAATGGGGCAATCATCAATAGGAAGCCGAAAAGCTTCGCCCGCATACAACTTGCAGTCGGCACTGGGGGTGCTGCATGATGACATGACGCGAGAGGAGGGGGTTTACGCGTGGAAAGCAGTAAATGTGTGCACTACTATGGATTACTCTACGATTTTCACGATTTTGCATCTATACTCAAGATTACGAATGAGTACTTCGCTTGCGTCTTTTCCGAGGCTGCAAAACGCCGACCGTCTCCGACAGACCAAAGCGTCCGCTCACAACGCCGGGATCCGCCGCAAAGGCCTTTGCGCTAACCTTACCCACGCACGTGATAATCCACGTTTCGCCGCATGGAATTTCCAACGCTTGCCCGACGATGGCCGTCGCGGAGCGCGTCGAATCTACAGCTGCGGCGGCAACAACGGTGTGTTGCTCTGCCCACAGCAAAACCTTTGCGGTGGGATTCCTCGTGTTTGCTGGGTCTACCGCATAAAGTTTGCCCTTACCTTTAGTCAAAATCAACTCCCCCGCTTCGCATACGCAGTGTAAGCCGGCAATTGTCGTACCGCTTGTCCGCGGAACCACCACTGGAGCTGGTCTTTCCACCGGTGCCCACAGCTGTCGAATTTGTCCAGCCGTCGCAGTCAGCTGCAAGATCGGGCTCATTTTAATCCCGGTGACTTCTTTCCCATTATAAGCCGGCGGCAACCCCATATCAGGTTCATTCGCAACGTTAAACGAGAAGCGCGCCGTTGCCCACTCGCTCGGGGCTGCTGGAATTCCATCGATCCAGTCCCCGGCGCGATACCGCCGAAGCTTTGCATTCTTGCTTATGTCCAGCAACTCCTGTAGCGGGGTCTCCCGAATTGTCTTGACCTGCGAGTGGTCCGGCGGAAAGCCCAAAGCCAGTAATTTTTCCATGTGCGCTGTCAACTCGCGGTAGTGCGCTTCAAACGTATCCACGTGCATCTTGTGCTCTGCCTGCGTTCGCAAAACTTTTCCGCCATTGACGCCGACCTCCATCAAGAGCTCCACATCGACCGACGCTTTGTAACGTACGCATTTACCGATGCCATCACTATCCACCAGCGAAGTCATCGGTACGTCCACTGCAATTGACAGCGATCGTGTCCCGTCGTCTTTTCCGAAAAACTCGACCAACACGCTTAACTTGCTATCGGAAGGTCCCCGGGCGACAGAGTCCAGCGATAAGACATGTCTCCGCATCAGGCATTCGACGGTCCGCAGCGAGCACGAACAATAAAATCGGTCCACCCCCCCAACGATCGGTAAACGTGTCGGCATCGGAAGGAACCGCCGTTGTTTAATTTCCTTCGCTCCGCCCGGCATCTCTGCTGCCGTTTCAACCGTTGATGCGCCCGGCGCTTTCACCGCCCAAACCTTTGAATCGCCGTCCCAGCATTTGATGGCGATAGCCGTCGACGGCGCGCCGCGCTGCGCCAAAAGCCGAACGATCGCATCGTCAATGTGTACATCGGGCCACCAGTTCGGGTTTACAACCCGGCGCTTCTTTCCATCGGTCATAGCAACGTGGCTTCGGCCGTACGGATCGCTGGGCTGCTCCAGTACGAGCTCGACCGCCATCCGGCCGGCACCTGGCGCGTCCGCAAACCACTCTGCGGCTGTGTTGACCAACGGATTCACCTCGACATCAAGAAAACCCTCTGGCAAAAATCGAAACCGGTGCCCTCGCGAGGCCCGCCGACATCTGAAAAGCGAGTTGTCCGGGGGCCGCGACACCGGAATCGCAATGTTTCCACCAACCTGAACAGCAAATTGATCAAACATCGGCTTAAACGCGTTCCACTGGTCGGGTGCCCGCTGGCGGGCCGCGTCCAGCACGCTCTTTCTAATTGTTTGCTCCGGTCCGGTGAAGAGTATGTACGCACTCATCGCCAGCCCCGGAAACGCCCCCTGGGCATGCATCTGGTTGTAGAACGAGGCGTCGACGTACACTTTGCCTGCTTGCCCCCACACCAGTGGAGTGCTACTCGCAGCGTCAACGTGGACAAAGTACACGTTTCCCGTTGGCAGCTTCCCGAATTCCTCGCCAAACGGGTTCAGATCACACAGGGGGTCGTAAACAATCACCGGCGCGTCCGCCTCAACCGGCGTCAGCGTCTTTAACTCTGCGTTATGGTTTCCCAAAACGCCGACCGCATTTGCGTGCGACCTTTCCCATGTATAGCAATGCACCGGTGCGTTTTCGGCGTCTGTATCGCCGGCGCGAACGACGGCGTCAGTGGAAAGAGCAGCACGGTATCTCCAGCACGCACTCGGCAATCCGCGGTTGAAGAGGTACACCCCGTCGGCTCCATTTTGGGCGCCGTTGGTGGCAGCACAGACGGCAATCGGCGCGGCAGCAGCTGCCTTCAAATCGTTCGACAGTTCGCGGACGGGGAGCGGGGCGTCCACGACGCGTTTTAGTTGCGTTTCGAGCCCCCCAAGCAAAGACTTCTCCAGATTCTGCTTCTCGAGATCGCTTAGTACGTCTTCGCAGTCCGCGGCAGTGCCTACAAAGGGTTGCGCGTCCGCTTCAATTTCGCAATTCGCAGCGCCCAGCATGTCGATCGGCGACAAGGGTTTCCCCACAATAGCGTCCAAAACATCGTCGTCAAAACTGCCCTCCCCCACGCTGTGCACGTCGTCGGCGTCGTCGGCGTCCACGTCATCGTCGTCACCGTCAAAGTCGTCGGCATCCCACGCATCTTGAATCGCGGCGACAGCCGCAAGAATTGCGCACGCCCCCTTGCGCTCCACGTCGATCGGATGAAAAGTAAGTCGTCCGCGTTGGCCGCGCTTAATTCGCGCATATGCAAAGTGGTTTGTCGACACTTCAAACAAAAAGCATCGATCTGCATCGCCAAGTTGCTTTTTCATATGGGGTTTCGCCGACTGCGTCTTGATTGCCTCCACCTCTATCGTCGGAAGCCGGCGCTGTCTCGGCCACCCTAGCTTGCCGAGGCACGCCCCGGCATTAAAAACAAAATCGTGCTGCTGCTTGCGCCTGTAGGCTTGGCGAATGTCGCCCAGCGACTTGAAGGGAAAGTGCTTGCCCTCCCGGGCGTGCAGCTCCGCAATCTTGTACTGCGCCAAATCTGCTAAAGGCATCCTCAGCTTTGTAGTCGTGTCCGGTGGCCGGTAAAACCTTGACGAGTCGACGTAAAAGAACCAGCACCAAGATTCCTCTTGGTACATTCCAGTGCCGCAGTGCGGAACGTCGCCTCGGAAGCACAAGACATCGCCAGGATCGACGGCGATCGCCTTCCCGTCGACTACAAGTAAGCGTTGGCGATAACGCCCAACAATGACGCTGTATGGCAGCGGCCAATTGCTCGCAGCATATCCCCCGGCTTGGAAAAACTTAAACGTCTCCGCAATCCGTTCGGCGTGTACCGCCATCACGTCTGGGCTGCCCATAGCCTCGAGGGCACGGCGAAACGTTTTCTCGGTGTCCGGAAAATCGGTGTGTGGGGGCTGCCCCATCTGCATCGGCTTGCTTCGCAGCGGTGTCCCAGCGTCCAGCTCGTGCTCCGACTTCCAAAGCCCATGATCGCGCAGAATGCACCGCAGACTTTCTCGCGCGGTGTCGGGCATATAAATCGTCGGGAACGTCGCCCGGGCGGCTCGAGCGTTTACGCGCAAGTCTCCGAAGACTCCGACTCCGCGCTTCCGCGAAAGGCCGCGTCCGTCGCCCTGCCCATCAGCGGCGATGACATCTTTAGCGACGCCGCGTAGAAGCACGTACCCCTCTCCGCCAAACAATTGCGTTGCCTGCAACACGAAACCATGTTGCAGTTAGCAGGAGGGAAAAACATCGCGGAACAGCACGCACCCTCCTTAGAGACCGCGCACCTTTGTGCGACGACGGATACTTTGGCGCTAACTCGCTGCATCTACCTCCGCCGCCGCATTTGGGAACGCCGCCCGCCACCCTTCTCTCCTCCACACCAAACAAGTTAGATGACAACTTGCCTCAACGGTCATCCTTCGAAACGTCTTGCCCTCCACCTGCAACATGCATCAATGCCGCAGTCAGTGCTCACTCAGGAAAATGACATCGGGAAAAGATGCAGCCGCCCTGGCGACCGCACGAGTACGACAGCAAACAAATTGGCGCTAACGTGCTGCATCTTATGGTTGCTGTCGTACGCGTACACCTCCCGCCGCCCACCCGCTAACCACCGAGCAAGCTGACAAGCAACTTGCCTTTCGTTCACCGCGGTCCAATCAAATAAGTCGTCATGACTCTGACGCGTCGCAGACAGTGCAGTGCAGCGCCGCGCGGCGCAGAGGAAGGGGTTAACGGCGGACGTAAACACCACGCTATCACGCTCGCCGCTTTGGCGCAGCGCAGCTCTGCGGAGAACAACGAGCGGAGACAGCGGATCCCAGCATGCTGAGAGACCGTGCCTCCTCCACAACCTCGCACATGAGCAGCAAATACGGAGCCCGCATCGGACGATATCATCCCCCTGTCACCATACACCACAGCTCGTTTCTGCGACCACATCCACCCTCCGTGCACGCTCTCCGCGCAAATACCCCGACTTGTCGACGCATCGCGAAAGAACCAAGCACAGTGAGTGGAGGGAGCCCCGGTCCGGCTGGCACTCAAGATGGGATAATGGCAACGTGCGCAAAAAACCGCGCATCGGACGATATTATCCCCCCTGTCACCATACACCACAGCTCGTCCCCGCGACCACATCCACCATCCGTGCACGCTCTACGCGCAAATACCCCGACTTGTCGAGGCATCGCGGAAGAACTGAGCACAATGGGTCGAGGGGCCCAGGGTCCAGCGGGCACTCATGATGGGATGATGGCAACTCTACAAACCGCTGTGATCGCAAGATCCAATCACTTTATGCACCACATGTACCACCACAGGAATCCTGCTCACCTTTCGGGAGTGTCGGCCTGATGATGACGCCAACGCATCCAACGCGCGTCCAACCACCCTCGACCCCCCTCCTTCCAATTGAGGCCCAGCCTGCTGACCCGCAATCGGAAAGAAGGGAAAAAATCGGGGGGTTGCGTGGACGCAAGAGGACGGTTGTATGACCCTAATCTAAGCCCTCAAATGATTTCCTCATCCTCCCATAATGCCATTATAGGGTGCATTTAATTTAGACGCTGTACAATTTAGATTCTGCTGCGCTCGAGTTTAGCGGCGCTCCCGAGTTCCTTCCGAATATCTGTTAGATACTGCGGCTTGCCGATTGCTTGCTCTACTAACCGCAGCTTCGTCTCCGCCGGTATCTCCTCTCTGCTCATCAGCTCCCCAACCGCAAACTCGGCGACAGCCCGGAACGCCTTGCTGCGTTCATGCGGCGGCGGTTGCTCCGCCGCACAAAACTCCTCGGCCGCGCTGAGTAGATGGTCTCCGTCGATAACGACAACGACAGCATCCGATGCCCTGATGTAAAAATCTAACCCATCCGGGTGAAGCGCACTGCACAGATGATATCCTCGAACAAGGTAATCTTCGAACGTCCTTTGGACACCTTCGTCCCCTTGAATGCGAGCGTACTGCTGCCACTGCGGCAACGCCCAGAACGACGCGGGCAATTTGCCGCTCGCCTTGATAATCTCAATCAAACGCCCGCACGCAGCCATTCGGCGACCTTCGCCAAAGAGCGCTGCTATCATCTCCACATAGGTTGGCCACAGTCGCCCAAAAATGTCCACCCAATCGTTACGAGTCCGATCTTGAAAAATCATTGCAAACGCCCGGGTCACGTGAAACTCGACCGGCGACAAACACGTTGTAAAAGGCTCAAGAACATGTTCCGCGTAAAGCTTGTCGGTCTGGTGCCGGCCCGTGTAAAGCGGGGCTTCAAGGAACAGGCCAGAGAGCTCGGCCGCTACATTCAAGTCTTGCTTGAACCCACAGCTGCCCGCAAAACTAAGAATCCTTTGCCAAATCTCGGGCGGCAGCTGGAGACCAGTATCGCTCAGCCGCTTGGAAAGCAACAGCACGGCCCTGCACGCAGCTCTTCCGTCAGCATCCAGCAGCCTAAAATGGTCCGCACATGGCCTCCATCCAGGCAATCTTGTGCTCCAAACCCGGGCCAGCAAGGAATAGCCCACAAAATACAATTTACCAAACTTACTTAGGCAGAACACCCAGCGGTTGCGCTCAACCCACCGATGCAACGGCGCTAACGAACGCTTGGTTTTAGCCAACACCATCCTCAGCCGAAACAGCGACGAGACCGGGTGCTTCCCTTGGTGATCGCGTGCACCTTTGAAGATCTCCAATCCAGCCCTGATCAGGGCCCACGGCAATTCCGGAGCCATATCTACGACCCGTTCGAGTCGATTTGTCTCATCGGGTGCCATTGCAGCAACAAAATCACCCCACTTCGTCTCCATCAACGCCTCGCTCAGCCGAGCGTCGGCGTTCACGTTGAACGAAGGCCACCCCAGGTGAGCGGCTGCCGCTACCATGAGGGCACCGCGGCGGACGGAAGCGGACGTACCGTTGGTGTCGACAACAAGATCTCCCAGCTGGATACACGCGCTGCGGACGTCGGCAAAGCTTGGGCGCATCCACGACCTGTACACAATCTGCCACGCTGGAAGACAATCCAAGTCCTCTGATTGGATGTGCACGTCCGGAAAACAACCGGCCCATGCCTTCTCCATGGGCAGCGGTTGTTCGGCATGGGCTGGCCAAACCACCTCCCAAGGTCCAAATCCCATGGTGATGGTGTTGTGGAGGTGGAGGAGGAAGAATGTGTACAGATACGTGACAACGAATGCAAACATCAGAATCGTGACACTTCAACCCTCCTCCTCCTTCTAACCACCACCTCCTCTACGATGCCACCTCGCGAAAAAAGACGGCGCGCTGCTTCGAAGAACGTAAACTACGACGAGCGAAGCACTGAAGACGAGTTGACACCGAGAGAGCTGGACCAGCAGGCGAAGAAACGCGAACGGAAAGTTGCGATTCGAGCTCGCCGACACGACCCACTGAAGAAGCTCGACGCAACGCTGAAGGGCTGGCCGTCGAAAACGTACAAGACCGCAGTCGACTTAATGTTGCAGAGTGCCGAAGGAGACGATGCTAATTCCGGTGGCATTCTGGTTAAGGTACGTGCCGCGCAGCTCCAATTTGCAGGCGACGATGACGACGCGGCGTTGGCGGTAGCCAATGCGTTAAAGGATGAACTACGGCGTTTTTTGTCGAGTGGGACGCAGCGCCAGCTTATGTCGCAGGAATACTCATCGCTCGAGATGGGGCTACTCGGCGCAGCTATGTTAGCCGTGATGGGTCACGACGCCGTGCGCGAAACAACGGCGGCCAGGGCTGAGAAGCAGCTCGAGTTTTCGGGGGAAAACGACCTCGAAGACTTTGCGAGCCACATTGACTGCACAGATAACTTTGAGTGCGCAACCAGCATTCTAGTCAATGCCGATGGTCGTGAAAAGCATCGTGAGATTGTAGAGAACGTTAGCGATGACTTTGCTGTATAAGTTACCATTGTTTTTTTCCTTTTTATTACACACGCGGGACGTGCTGCTCAGACATCGTCATTTGCGGTAGGATATTGCCACGTACGAATTCGTGATTAATGAGTTAGGAAATGAGGATAACACACAAACAGAATTGGTTCGCACAACACTTCTTGCGCTTGCAGCATGTCTGTTGAAGAGGACAAAGACGACCCAATCACGTGGCTTGCATGGCTGAGTGCTCCTTATTTTGCGTACGAACGGGATCGCACCGGCAAGCACCCGTTTGAGTGTGCACCATTTGTGTCTCGCGAGGTGCTTTTCAAGTTGACGGTCGGAGGTGTCTTTGCAAAGGTGCGGTGCGTGCCCGCCCGATGATTGCAAATGAGTGCGATGCGATTACGCTCCGTGCTCACCCGTCCGTGCGTGCGCCCGTACGCAGATTCCGCTGTCCTACATCGAGTCGCGGCTGCAAGGCCTGCGGAATCCGAAGACTTATCCTCCGCCGAAGGACGCTCCGATATTTACTTTGCGCGACATGGTTGACCTGTTGTCTGAGTATGTGGCCGTTATTCCCAGCGGAGGGGGGTTGATTCCACAGGTTTTCATGGCAACGCAGCTCCTTTCCGTGGACACTGAGGCGGACCTCAGTGTGTTTGAACCCGATGGAACCAAGCACGGGCTGAAAATGGACGACAATCTTTGGTGGTACCTTGAGACGGAGCGCACGGGCCTTGTCTACCCGTCAAAACCAGATCCGCTTCCATCGATTGATTTGAAGCAGCTTTTGCAAGAGCAGCATCCAAGCATCTACAAACACCTCAATTTTGATGTTGTGTGGAAAGGCAAGGACGGGCTCAAGGGGAAGAATGTGATTGATCCTTCGGCCAATCTTTTGCCGTACGACTTTCGGACCAGCGTGTCGTTGACTATTGAAAGGACCTAGCCTAGTACGCTGCGCAAGGTTTGATCACCACAAATAGAATACGAGGTGCGTGGATGCTCACAGAAGCGCCTCCATAGAATATCGCGAGCCCGATTTGCCGTTAGGGCACCACACCCACTCGATGTGCTTGCCATCGCTGTTGTACCCCTTGCAGTGGATCCTTCCGCGACCAATCTTGACGCACGTGCCGCTCAGCTCGTCGATGGTATTGTTCGGCGACGTGTACTTGACGCAAACCGCTCGATCGATCCAGTAGTGCGCCGGCTTGCCCAAAAGCGCCTTCGCCATTACGTTCGCCGTCGTCGGCTTCTTCTTCCTCGTCTTCCGCGGAGCTTCGGCGGCCGTTTCATCTCGCTTTGCAGCAGGAATCAGCAGCAGCGGGCAGTACGTGTATCCCTCCGCTGGCGGAGGACCGTCGACTGCATGGAGCTCGACCCCAGCGGGGTATTGCCACTCCTTGAGTGGGTGCTGGCCGTCAATCTCAAACAACGGATTAATCCAATCGGCGTACCCGCTGACAGCGGGGTGTTCGACCATCCACTTCTTAATCTGGGATGCGTGCGGCTTCAACTCGGGACCATCGACGCGGTACGTGTTCCAGTACATCGAATGGGCCTGCTTTCCCGTGTAGAGTGTCGTGTTCGCGACCATTCCGCGAATCTCGCCTTCAGTGCCTGTTGGCTCGTTTGTCAGCAGCACGATGGTGCTATTGTGTCGCGGCAGTTTGCGCACGTCGTCCTTGTCCGCCTTTCCAATCCAGACGGCTTTTGTGTTCAGGCCCCTCTTGATCGTCAAAGCAGTGTCGGGCGTAACAAGCTCGTCCGCAGCAAATCCATCACTGGGATCGACGCCAAATGCGAGCACATTATTCTCGAACGTTGTAGCATTGTCCATGACGGTGGGTTGCGATGCCATATCGGTATGAAAATGTGCGGTAAACAATCCAATTTCGTGTTTTTGTGCAAACATATAATCTACAGGTAGGGAGAACATCGACACATCCTCCGCACGTTAGCGCGGCTGCCATGGCGTTTTTTGGAAGCGATGAGCCCAGCGCGGCAAAGTTGCGGGTGCTGGCCGAGACGGAGGTGGCACCAACGGAGAAGGGTCTGCACAAGCGCCGAAGGGACATTGTGCTTGATTACATGAAGCATTTTTGCGGTCGCGAGCGGCGGATGACTTTTGGGCAACACATTGACGGCGACGCGTGGAGTGTAAGGGTCCCGAACTTTTCCGGGACGAATGGCTACGTTTCGGGCATGCTGCGCTTCGACGGCCCGAACAGCACCTTGACGGTGAATGGCGACGACCCTGGCGATGCTTGCGGTGTGTTGCGCGAGGTGCGTCTGAAAGCGCAATCCCCGTGCGGCGAAGTGCAGGTAACAAAGGATGCGAATAACCCGATCCTGGCCGTCACGGAGGTTGGGTACGGCACGTACTATGTTGGAGGCATGGGGACGATGGGCGTTGACGCGAACTGGTTCGACCTGTCGGTGCAAGTGTATGGCGGCGAAATCTTTGTGTTGGCAAGTGGATCCCTGTCGCTGGCGCCGGAGTCGTTTTGGGCGATGGGGCGTTTTTCGCGGCATTTTTGCCCGTCTGACGCGGGGTTAGACTCGAACGGAACGGCGCGCTGGTACTTTGTCGACACGCTGCATTCGCGGGGGATGGCGCCCCGCGTGATGTTTGTGGGCACGGTCGGCGAACCGACGGTGATTTACCGGCACAGCCTGACCGAGCTGCGCGCTCGCAGCTGCGTTTCATGCAAAGAGACGCCTTGGAAGTTTTCCAATTTGTTTGACTTTGATGCGGACGACCGTGGCGTCGTTGTGTGTGCAGACGGCCAGCTTATCATTTGGGATGTCAAAGGGCAGCGCGTTTTGCAAGTGGTTAAGTTGGACGCGATCTTTCCGCCCGATCGGAGGCATTCGTTTGGGTGCGACGTGCGCGTGAACCCGTCAAACGGCAATATCCTCGTGTTTCTTAGTGATGGGGGGGCCGCTTACCTTGACCGCTCGTATGCCCTGGCCGGCCTGTTTGTTGCGAACGACGAACGGCACGCCAAGACGATTCTGGCCGCATCTTTTCGCGCAGAGCACTGTCGGTTTAGGCTGGGGCCGCGTCATCGACACGCGCTTGAACAGGCCACGGTGATGGGAGCGGGTTGGGTCAACCTTATTCTTGGGCATTACGCGGTGGGAAAGGCAATTTTGCGCGGAGCAATCTTCACGGGCGTCGTCAACTATGACACTGCGGTGGTGCGACTGCTTCTTGCCACTGCCAATACGAAGTTTAACTTTCCGGTGCGGTGGAACGCCGAAGCTATGCCGGCGATGCTTTCCGTCATTTTGCCCTACGCGAATGACAGCTTTAAGCGATTTGCGATTGGTTCGTGCTTAAGAACTTCGGTGACTGTGATGGATGGCGACATGGCCGGGGTCTGCAGCATGGTGGACATGCTGCTGCTGCACGGGTGCCAGCCGCCGAAAGATATTTTTTCGTCGTTGTTCGAAATTGTCGGAAAGTTCTCGACAATTGCAGAGCGTGTTGTGTGTACCATCATCATTAAGCACGGAAAGACGATTAATCTGGACGCAACGGATCACCAAGGGCGGGTAGCGCTTCAGCACCTCCGATCCATTGGCACCGACGACGGCGGCGAGAAGCTGTACCGCCACTTACTCCGACTGCTAGTGGAAGCTGGGGCGAACGTGAACCCCGTCGTTGGCACAGGCGTGCTGCCGCTTTTGACAGCGGCGCGGCGAAAGGACGAGGTTGCGGCAAGGCTCCTATTGGAAGCCGGCGCAGACGCCTTTCAGATATCGGCTAATGGAAAATCAACCGCCGTCAGCACGACCCTTCAAAGAGAAAGGCGGCGAGTTCCACCACCGTACCAACAGTATGATGGCTTGTTTGTGCAAATGCTAGCCGGCGTGCATTGTCCTGTCACTACGCGCGGGTTGGTGCGTCTCTTGCAATCGGCGGTGCGGATGAAGGCGGACGTTTCTGCATTCCGGTTGATTTTGGGAGCGCGACCCGGCAAACGGAGCTTTGCCGACGATGTGGTGCTTCATTACTTGATTTCGTATCCGTCTCATGAAGAGCAAGGGGTCGCCGATATTACGTTTTTTGCCTTTGATTCGACCCACGACAAGCCGGACGGCACGTACTTCACAGACACACTGCAACAATTGATCGGCCAAATTGTCCATTTCTACGTCGAAGACTTGGATGCTGCGGGCGTGCGCAAAGGCTGGAAACGCATCACTCACCCTCGCCTGGATTGGCCATACGTTAGTCATCTTGGCGCCTTGCTCGAGAAATACGGCCGTCATGAAAAGGATGCAGCGGCGTTTCAAAGGCTGGTTGAGATTGCCGCGTTTTTTGACATCAACGTGACGATGATGGACGGCGACGACGGGCGGCTGCGCGCACGACTGGATTCCAACAAATTGGGTTGGCACGAGCAAGTACGCAACGGCGCGGAGGTGCTGGTTGCGTGGCCTCCTCTTACCCGCAAAGGATTTAGCACGTGTGAACTCGCGGTTCGACGGGTCGTTTGGTCGGTGCTGCTGTGCCGCCAGCGCTTAGATTCCAAGTGGAACCTAGACGTTTGCCTCTACATGCTCTTCACCTTTTTTTCGACCGATCCGCGCGATTTTAGGCCTTGTTGGTTTGCGTTGTGCTAGACGGCGGTCGGCTCGGATTTGCGAGCGGATGTTGATTGGCTGCAATTACAATGAAGGACGCATGCTACCGCAAAGCGATGGCGACGTATGGAAAGTGGAGCGCGCGCGCGGCGCAGGCTTGTGCGAAATGCCGCAAAGCGCACGGGCAAGTACGCAAGACCGCCGCGGGAGCGAACTTAAAACGGTGGGCGGCAGAAAAATGGAAGGACAAGCGGACGGGAGCGCCTTGCGGCGGCTCTAAAAACTCGACGGAGTACTGCCGTCCGACGAAGAGGGTTTCATCAAAAACGCCTGTTATGCCAAAAGGCAAAGCGCTCAAAGCCGCCATTCGAAGCAAAATCTCTACTGGGCACGCCAAAACGTTTAAACGTCGCCCCCGCAACTAAATTTCCGCCCAATTTCTACTTTCGGCGCTGGCAGTGTTGTTGCCACTTTGCGTATTGCGCTATTGTGTCGACCAACGCCTTGCGGTGCTCTTCGTTTGGCAATCCCGTCCCCGCATCCACGGCGCAATTGTTGTACCGCCAGATCAACGACTGGAAGATCTGATCGACAGCCTCGTTAAAAAGGCCCGTAAACTCGTTGGAGAACAAGATATGACGGCGAATCGCGGTCTTTGACCACTGCGGCTTTGTTACAACCGCGCCGGACGCTTGCGTCCATTCGACCTGATCGCGAATGCCGTCGTTGTAAGCACGGTGAACCGCATCTACGATCGCGCCGAGCTCCTTCTTCTCCGCATGTAGCGCGCGTACGAGCCCCTTCAGTTGCGACACCATTCCATCGCTGTCGCCCCCATCTGAAAACCGACAAAACAAGCAAAAGTCGGTCGACGCGGCGCAGCTGGGCCCGTGTCCCGCGGTGGTAAGCGCGTGCGTTGGCTCAAACGCTTCCGCTCCGACGACGGTATCGGGTGGAGGGCTAGTTGGCGCCGCCATCGCTTAAATCGTCTGCTTCGTCTGCTTCGGGTAATACAAACGTGTCGGGGGGTAGCACGCAATCGTCGTACTTGACGAGCAAATCGTGAATTTCTGAATCGTGGACGCGATAGTCGTCCGCGTTGCAAGGGGCTCCAGTGCAAGCGCAGCACGCGGTGTCACGAAGAAAGTTTCGCGCCGTCACAGGGCCGACGCGAGCACGAATACACACGGCGCCCAGACACGGCACCGTTCCCACGCACCACCACGCGCTTCCGACGCACAGGGGAACGTGAATACGACTGTTGTAAACGAGACGATGCAGTGCCGCGCCATACACGCACGGGTAGCAGGCGACAGCGTGGTAGCAGGTGCGAAGGGAAGTGTCGCACGCATCGTCCACCGACTCCCACCCCTTGAAGAAGGAGCTCATTGCACGGCCCAGGGCTTGCCAGCGAAAGCATTCGCGTTGTCCACCGTGTCGACGGACGTGACGGTTGACCCTTCGCGCACCTTGAGCACGTTGACAGCCACGCTGTCGGCGATTAAAAAAAAAAGCTTGGCAACGACGCTTCCCGCGGTCGGCGGTGGCGATGGTTGCAGCGCTGGAATAGCGAGCACGGCGACGGCACCGACCAGCCGCATCTTAGCCACGGCCAGCATGACCGGAATCGTCACAGCCTTCACGTCAGCGTTTGACCGGCGAAGCAACTCTAGCACCGTCGCCGCCCCGGCAACACAGCTGAGCAGCGGAAGATCGTCGACGCCGACTACTCCCACGTCCCCGTCCATCCGAACCTTCTTTCCCAGTTCTGTAGCCGCATCCAGCCCAGACATAGCTCCGGGGAGCAGCATCTTGGTTGCTGCCACCGCAGGAAGGCAATCAAAGTCATCTAAACTCCCGCCGATTTCGAGCGGGCACGGCGGTTCGTCCTGCGATTTTAACAGCGCCCACGTCGCAGCCTCGGCCAGAAACCGCGATGGCCAGTCGCCAAACTGCGGGTTAGCCCACATCAACATCATGCCGCGGGCTGTTGTCATCACCCGTGCGCCATCCACAGTGGTGACCGCCGTGCGGCTGCGCTTCGCTTGCGGCATAGCGCAATCGTCCGCGTCCGGCTGCGCCGTAAAAAAAGCGCCGAGCATGCCGAGTTGGTGCTTAAAGACCGACCTTCCCCCTCCTGCGGTGAATATGCGCTGCTGCGCCGCGGTCAGCGCCTTAAAATACGCTTGCGGCGCTCGCCCCCTCACGCACGGCAGCAAGCTCTTCATCAGCACCTCCGCGTTAGCCCGGGGTAGCCATGTATCGATCGGAGTTTGGCTCCAGCCCCGGGCGGTCTCCTCGCGGCCAATTTTGGCGTGTTCTCTGGTGTGGGCGTGCCTCGCATAGCCAAGTATGGTCCCGTCGGCACACGGCTCCCCTTTAATCACCACTTGCCCCACCCGGGCGATGCGGTGGAACCGCGCAGAAATGGCCACCGCCAACGACGCAGCGCAAAGCGCCTCGTCTGTCGTGCACCCGCCGCTGCGAGCAAGCAAGTCGGCAACCGCCACCGAGTGCGAAGTGCCGTCGATTTGCACCGCGAGACCCTTTTCGCCGCACCGCAGCTGTATCTGCTCGTACACATCGCAAATTGACCACGGCACCGGCGACTGGCAGGACACTCGACAAAATTCCAGCATGAACTGGGGCTGCGGATCGTACATCAGCCGGTGGACCGACGCCGGGTCAGATGCGACCGACGCGTCTACTGCCTGCTCGCACGTGACAAACGCGAGAACCCACACCGATGCGTCGTTGTGCCAACTGGCGCACACCGCCAAATGGTCAACACCGCCGGCTCTTAACGCAGCTGCTAGTGCCTCGTGAGCGGTCGCGAAGTTCGGCGAGAGCGCAATGCAATCGACCGCCTTGCAGCCAAGCGGAGCGAGGACAGCATCCCAGCCGCTCACAACATGATTGGTGTTCATCGCAAAACGGTCCGCGTTGCTATTTAAAACGCGATAACAGGGCGTTTTCAAGAAATACGCCCTAAAAAAGTCGAACTCAAGCGAATCACAACATGGACCATTGGTTTCAGGCGCTCGATCTTACCGGGCTGACGACGCCCACAATGCCGACGGCGGCGTTTGGCGCACTGATCATTGTTCGCACGCCGCCGGCGGCGGCGGAGCAATGGGGTGAAGCGGATTGGCGTCAGTGGTTGCAGGCAGCAGCGACGTGCCCTCTTTGCGAGTTTAACACGTTGGCCCACAAGTGGGGCCCGCCGGCACTCAGCGTGCACACGTACGCTTGGATCATTGATGCCGACGCGCGCTTCGAAGCGCGTTCAAGCGATCCGGGCACCATGGATGGGTTGTTTGCGTACGTGCAGCTAGACTCCACCGCCGCGACCGAATGGGCGCGCAAAGCGCCGCAGCCAGAGGAGCTGACGCTTCGACTCGCAAAGGTAGAGTCCACGGCAACTGCCGTCGCGCCACACTATCATCCGTTTGAAGGGTTTAGCAGATATCGAGCAGCGAAGCCGATTTCAACTGGCTCTCCGATCAAAGTGGCAAGGCCGTACGCGTTTGACGTCCGCGATAAGCGAAAGGCAAACGTGGCGTTTGGCGTGGCCACGTCCCCGATTTCAAAGGGCCAACCGCTAATTGCAGAGCCCCCGCCAGCGTCGAAACGCGCCCGCCTTTTTGGACCAGACGGGCCAATTGCACTGACGGTCACCGATGAACTGGATGTGGAGGGAGCGCCGGAAGCGTCGCGGTTCAAGGCGGTAGTGTGCGCCGACAACCGCATTCGGGTCATGGTTGTCAACCCGTGCGAAGGTGAGGTGACAGTGACGGTGCCGACTGGAGCACCCGCGAACGTAAATGCCCCTAGACCATACGTGTTTGTCAAGGGCGCCATTTCCACAACGGTGGTGAAGTCAAAGGATGTCGGCCGGGGCTCGCGGCTGTGGGTGTCGAAAAATGGCTCGATCGACGAC
>PBMP01000021.1 GCA_002722705.1 Pseudobdellovibrionaceae bacterium
GCTCATTTCTGACTCCTTTTCTTTGAGTTGGTGCGGCTAAACACTTCTTAAAAGTTTACGGACATCATAGTCTTAGGCTAACCAGGTCGTTTCAATGCTCCGTTATCCTTACGCTATTTATGAATCAATTCGTAGCGTATTACCTCATAAATAGATGATACCAAGCAACAAAGCGCTTGAACCAAATGATGCTATGCGATACAAAGAAGCCCGCAAAGTGGAGATAGAAAATGACTTTTTTTAATAGATATTCGATGTTTTTGATGCTTCAGATAGGTTTGGTTTCAAACTCTTACGCAGTTGATTGTACCGTTTATTTGAGCGTAGGGGACAATTCATGCAATTTCAGCACAGCACCGGAAGTCGTTGAATCTGCGCGGGCGAATCTCGAAAAAATTTTTTTAGCAAAAGGTTATCGTCTTGTTTCGGACGAAGCTGGTGCCGACTTCAGAGCTTCCTATTTTCTTTATTACGGACATGGTTGCTATAACTTTGGTTCTAAACCAGACCCTTCTTTCTTTCCTTCTATAAGCGAAGCAGCTTACACGTTCTCTGTTCAAAAAAAGAATGGGGAATTTCAAGCCGTCGATCATATTTCCGGGTCGTCTCTTGGCCTACTTACAAAAAGGGAAAATTCAAGAAGAAGAGCCTCACGACGCTTATTGAGAAAAATCGATGAATCAGTTGAGGTCTGTGGATTCAAGTAGAAAATTAAAAAAGAAATTTTCTTCAGAGTTCAAAGAATCAGATACGAAAACTTGTAGGTAATTTTTGCAGAAGCAGAAAAGACCTCAATTATTGGTTGTTCACTTTTTTAATAAAGAGACTCTTCTAAAGCCCTTTTCTCTTTGACTCAGGATCCATCCTCGAGATACTTTCCCCCAATGAAAACTCTTCTTTTTACGATCTGCAGTGTCTTTCTTGCTTCTTGCGGAATCAAAGCACCTCCACTTGCACCACTGAGAGAGCCACCTACTCCTATTGAAAAGAAAAAAAATGAAACAAATACTAAAAAAACTAAAGCTCAATCATCTTCAATATCAGAATAACCAGCTCTTCATTGAGAACGTCAACGTATCTGCTCTTGCAAAAAAACATGGGACACCACTCTACGTTTATTCTGAACACGCCTTTCTTAATCCTTTAAAAGAACTCCAAAAGGCGCTTCAACCACTTTCATATACGATTTGCTTTGCAATGAAATCAAATTCTAATCTTCAAATCCTTAAACTCTTAAAAAAGAATGGCTGTGGGATAGATACGGTCTCTGGTGGAGAACTATTTCGTTGTGAAAAAGCAAAAATTCCCGGAAAAGATATCGTACTCTCAGGGGTTGGGAAATCGGAGTCTGAACTCAAATACGCATTGAATTATCGAGATACTGGAATCAGGTCAATCAATGTTGAATCAGAAGGTGAATTAGAACTTCTTCAAAAAATAGCAAAAAAGGAAAAAAAGAAAGTCAAAATTGCTCTTCGATTTAATCCAAATATCAATGCAAAAACTCACCCCTATTTATCAACTGGCCTTAAAAAAGAAAAATTTGGTTTAGATAAAAATGAAATTCTAAATTTAACGAAAAAATGGCATCAATTTCCTGATCTCGAACTTCAAGGTTTAAGTATTCATATTGGTTCTCAGATTTTTGAGATGAAGCCTTTAAAAGATGCATTTTTAGAAACCAAAAATTTTCTTCTACAATTAAAAGAAAGAGGTTTTCCAATAAAGATGGTTGATCTTGGAGGCGGCTTAGGAGTGAAATATGACGCTTCCAACAATAAAGAAAAAGTAATGAGTATCCCTGAGTATGGAAAGGTAATTTGTTCCATTTTTAAAAACATGGGAAAAGATTTTCATGTCTGTATTGAACCAGGTAGAACACTTTCAGGAAATGCAGGTATTTTACTTACCAAGGTCCTCTATGAAAAAAAGCGAGGAGGAAAGAGCTTTTTAATTATTGATGGCTCCATGAGTGAACTCATTCGTCCCGCTCTTTACCAAGCTCATCATGAAATTATTCCAGCAATTCTACAAGGCACTAAAACACAAAATACTGATGTGGTAGGACCCGTTTGTGAAAGCGGTGACTTTTTAGCTCTTGATCGAGATTTTCCGAAAAGTCGACCAAACGATGTTCTCGCCGTTCTCTCTGCAGGAGCATATGGAATGACCATGTCAAGTCATTACAACACACGTCCAAAACCAGCAGAAATTTTAGTTTCAAAAAATAAAAGTAAGGTCATCCGCAAAAGGGAAACCTATGAAGACCTCATTAAAGGAGAATAAAATGAAAGGAATATATACAGCGATCATCACCCCTTTTGATGACTTTGGGGATATTCATTTTAAAAAACTTCACACACTGATCGACAGACAAATTGATGCAGGTGTCTCCGGAATTGTCGTCAATGGAACGACTGCAGAATCTCCTACTCTTCTTTCCACTGAAGTCTTTCAACTCATTGAATGGACCCAAGAGAAACTCAAAGATACATCTTTGTCGATTATTGTAGGAACAGGAACCAATAGTACTCAAACAACCATAGAAAACTCCCAACGAGTCGATCGAATGGGGGTAGATGGTCTCCTTATTGTCACTCCCTATTACAATAAACCTAATGCGACAGGTTTATATTCCCATTTTGAAACCGCTGCTCGTTCAATAAAGTCACCTGTCATTCTTTATCAAATCCCAGGAAGGTCTATTGTCTCTATTCCACCTGAAATGGTAGCAAGACTTTCTCTTATTCCAAATATTGAAGTAATTAAAGACGCTACAGGAAATATGAATTATTTTAATAAACTCAAAATTGAATTAAAAAAAATGAATTCTTCATTAAATTTCCTTTCTGGAGACGACGGTTCTTTCATTGATTTTTTAAAAAATGGAGGAGATGGCGCTATTTCAGCATTTGCAAATGTCTGTCCTCATGAACTTGTTCAAATACAAAATGCTTTCAATAAAAACAAAATAGATAAAGCCGAAGAAATTTTTCAATCGATTCAACCTCTCATGAATGCATGTTTTTTAGAAACCAATCCAATTGGAATTAAATATGCTTTAGGATGTCCAAAAGTGAGACTTCCTTTAGGTCCTTTAGATAAAAAAAATCAAAATATCATTGATCAATATATAAAAAAGGACCTTTTTTTATGAAAATAGGACTTCTAGGTGGACATGGAAGAATGGGACTAGAGATTCAAAAACTTATCTCTGAACAATCAAATATCAATCTCGTATCTGCTCCCAAAAGAGGAGAAGACTTTAATTCTCTTTTTAAAAGCGATGTGATTATTGATTTTTCTCTCCCTCAAGCGGGACTTGAATGGATTAAGTTAGCAAAAGAAAAAAAACATTTTGTTCCCTATATCGTTGCAAGCACAGGCTGGACAGCGGAACAACTTCAAAAACTCACCGAATACTCTGAATACACTCCAGTCATTCAATCTACTAATTTTTCTCTTGGAATCAACGCACTTCACCAAATCCTTTCCGAAGCAGCTCCTTTATTAAAAAACCTAGGTTACGAAGTAAAAGTCACCGAAACCCATCATGTTCACAAAAAAGATGCTCCAAGTGGAACTGCTCTGTCTATCGAATCTACTTTAGAAAAGAGTGGCTATTCAAATATAGAAATTGAAGCGCTAAGAGAAGGAGAAGTTTTCGGAGATCACGAAATTAAATTCTTCTCTCCCTCGGATGAAATTATTCTTTCTCATTCAGCAAAGAATAGAGATCTATTCGCAAAAGGAGCACTTGAAGCTGCTTATTGGCTATATCAAAAAAAACAAGTCTCACCTGTTCTGTTTGGTATAATTCCATTAGAAACTTTTTTTTACGAAAGACAAGGAGCTCAGTCATGATGCCAATTCTTTTTGGACGAACGACCCAAAACCTCCCTATTTGGGGAAATTCTTTTTTACATCAAGGTCCCTCAATTTTGATTTTAGGGGGTGTTCACGGAGACGAAACAGAAGGAGTTATTGCATGTTTAGAACTCCAAAAACTTTTATTTGAAAAAAAAGATCCATTTAAACTCAACATCACTATTGTCCCAGCATTTAACCAAGACGGGGTATTAGCAGGCACTCGTCATAACGCGAATGGAGTAGACCTCAATCGTAATCTCCCAACAAAAGACTGGGAGGGAACCGCTCATCAAAAGAAATATCAACCCGGTCCATCTCCAAATAGTGAATCTGAGAATCAAGCTCTCGTTCAATGGATTGAAACTCATCATCCTCATTTTATTTTTAGCCTTCATTCATGGAAACCCACTCTTAATTTAAATGGAGAATGCGATGAAGTTGCAAAAATATTAATGAAAAAGACAGGCTATGAAAGTAATCGAGACATGGGATATCCCACTCCAGGTTGCCTAGGAACTTATACTGGTCATGAGAGAAATATCCCAACAATCACTTACGAAATTGAAAGAGGCAGTTCAACTCAAGATATTGTGAATTTACACCCTCCTGCACTGATGGAAGCACTTTCTTTTTTAGAGAAAAATCAAAATGAGTCATAGATTCGTCGATGTCGTGAAATTAGACCTCATTTTCAAAAAATTCGTCTGGTGCGGGTACAATAAAACCATCGATAAGGACTAAATTTCTAAAAAGGCTTTTCTCCATCATTTGAACTGTTGAAAAATCTGGATGAAAGTGGCGCATCTTAAACATTTGTTCAATCTGTGTTGCTTTAGGCCCTATCGTTTTCTTGGAAGTTTCAAAATAATCGGCGATATCCCCCATGCTCACATAGGGTTGAAACGACTTATCGTATAAAAAGTTAATTCTTCCAATCTGATGAATGACAGAGGCCGCCCAAATATTCAGTCTTCCCGTTAAATAGGGAACCTGCCTTTTTCTAGCCATTCTATCTACTAGGCTAAAACATAGTTGTTCATAATCATTATTGAGATACTTTGAACAAAAACCTCTAATTAACTCTTTGAGTTGAAATGTTTTTGCTTTAATTAGTTCTTTTTCTTTGTTTGTTTTCTTCATTCAATTATTCCCATAAATATCCAAAAATGGTACCTTGCAAAAAATCTTTACACAAAGAACTTGAAAAACAAGTTTTAATCGAATTTTTTGTATGAAAGTGGCCTTTGTCCACTTTTTCATTTGTTTCATAAAATAATCGATCCTCTTGAACTCCCTCCCTCCTTTGAGGTACTGCTTGTTCTATGGAAGACCTCATTAATAAAGCGTTTGAAAATCCAACTGAAATCTCAAATGAAGCAAAAAAAGTAATTTCATCTACTATCAATAAACTGGATCAAGGCCATCTTCGTGTATGTTCTTTTGAAAATAACCAATGGACCGTTCATCAATGGATAAAAAAAGCGATTCTTTTGTATTTTAGAATTCAAAAAATGGAACTCATTCAAGCTGGAGATTTAAATTTTTTTGATAAACTTCCATTAAAACAATGGACCGGAAATGAAGGTGTGCGAGTCGTTCCTCACGCTTTAGTGAGACAAGGCGCCTTTGTTGAACCAGGCGCAATTTTAATGCCCAGTTACGTAAATATTGGGGGCTATGTCGGATCAGGAACACTTGTGGATACATGGGCGACTGTAGGCTCCTGTGCTCAGATTGGAAAAAATGTACACCTCTCTGGAGGAGTTGGAATTGGAGGAGTTCTTGAACCCCTGCAAGCAAACCCTGTGATCATCGAGGATGATGCATTTATAGGAAGTCGATGCATTGTTGTCGAAGGAGTACATATTGAGTCGGGAGCGGTATTAGGTGCAGGCGTGGTCCTCACAGCATCGACTCCGATTTTAGATGTCACACAATCTCAAGTAGTTGAAATGAAGGGAAGAGTTCCTAAAGACGCTGTGATCATCCCAGGAACCCGACAAAAAAGTTTTCCTGCAGGAGACTTTGGAACTCCTTGTGCTCTGATGATTGGAAAACGAAAGGCGTCTACAGATAAAAAAACATCTTTGACTGATGCACTCAGAGAATTTGAAGTCTCGGTTTAAACTTGCACTCCGCTTCTTCTTCTAGGTATAAAAAGAAGCCTAAATACCAGGGAAGTCAGGAGATTTTATGAATATCTATGTCTGTATCAAGCAGGTACCCGATACTGAAACTAAAATTAAATTAAACTCAGATCAAACTTGGATCGATACTAGCGGAATTAAATGGATCGTTTCACCATACGACGAGTTTGCAATTGAAGAAGGCTTAAAGGTAAAAGCTCAATTTCCAGAGAGTAAAGTAACCATCGTCTCTGCTGGACCGGACCGAGTCGTTGATGCGATTCGAACTGGCCTTGCAATGGGAGCTGACACTGGACTTCACATCGAACTTCCAGAAACTGCAGATCACTTTATTACTGCACAAGCCATTTCAAAAGCATTACAAAAAGAAGAAAAAGTCGACTTACTCTTTTGTGGAAAAGAAGCCATTGATGATGGTGCAGCTCAAACAGCTCAACTGATTGCAGCAGCAATGGATATTCCTGCACTCACAGTAATCCTAGAAGCCCAATATACAGAAAACTCTGTCCAGGTAAAAAGAGAAGTTGAAGGTGGAACGATCGAAGTTCTTGAATCTTCACTTCCGGCAGTCATCGCCGCACAAAAAGGATTAAACGAGCCAAGGTACGCTTCTCTTCCAAACATCATGAAAGCAAAAAAGAAAGAAGTAAAAAAAGTTTCTCTTGCTGATCTTGGAATGAGCGAGAGTGATCAAAAAGTAAAACTTAAAAACTTTGAACTTCCTGCACCTAAAGCGGCCGGAAGAAAGCTTGATGGTACTCCTGCAGAAATGGCTGCTGAACTTGTTAAAATCCTCCATGAAGAAGTGAAGGTGATCTAAAAAATGAAAACTTTAATTATTGCAGAACAAAGAGATGGAACTTTAAAAAAACCAACAAAAGAATTAGTCCACGCATTTTCTCAAGCAGGACATGAAGTTCATGTTCTACTCACAGGAGAGGGAGTTCAATCTCTCTCAGAAACCATAGGAAACTATGGAGCACATACCATTCACACAGCTGAAGCTTCCGAGCTCAAGCTCTACACTGCTGAAGCAACAACGAGAGCGACACTTGCTCTTGTAGAAACGATTCAACCAGATGCAATTGTGGCTTCTCATACTCCCACTGGAAGAGATTTCATGCCTCAAGTGGCAATGAAACTAGGAGCAGGATTAGCATCAGACTGCCATCAGGTCACCCTTTCGTCAGACTCCATTACTGCAAGACGTCCTGTCTATGCTGGGAAAGCCAGTGCAGAGGTAGAATTTGTAGGTAATGGTCCGCAGTGCTACACCATTCGAGCAAATTCTTTTGGAAACCCTTCGGAAGGTACTTCTAGCGCAAAGCAAGAAACACTTAATGTTGATCTCTCGGGATTAAAAACAAAAGCAACTTCAAATGAATCAGGGAACTCTGGAAGACCTGATGTTACAGAAGCTTCTGTGGTCATTTCTGGAGGACGGTCTTTAAAAAGTGCCGAGAATTTTGAAATTTTAGAAAAACTTGCAGATCTTCTTGGTGGTGGAGTTGGAGCTTCACGAGCAGCTGTTGATGCGGGCTTTAGACCACATCGAGACCAAGTCGGTCAAACAGGTAAAGTGGTTTCTCCAAGTCTCTATATTGCTTGTGGAATTTCTGGTGCAATTCAACATCTCGCTGGAATGAGAACGTCAAAGACGATTGTTGCTATCAATACAGATCCAGATGCTCCTATTTTTCAAATTGCAGATTATGGAATTGTAGGAGATCTCTTCGAAGTCGTTCCTTTATTGACTGAAGAAGTTAAAAAAATTAAATAAAAAGATGACTCTTAAGCAAAGCCGATTCATGCTTGAATGAATCGGCTTTTTTTTTACCTTTGAATGGGAGCAATAAATGTTCAATTTTGAAAGTCTACTCTTCTTAATCATCGCAGGTGCTGCGTTTACCTACGCAGGGATTCAGCTAAAAAACCTATTCCTATTAGCCAAAGCGCACCAGGGAACTGAAAAGCGCTGCGATCGACTGGGTGAACGAATTACTCTGACGGTCTTAAATGTACTTGGACAAAAAGCGGTCCTTCAAAAAAAATGGATCGGAATTCTACACGCAACTATCTTTTGGGGATTTTTACTCATTACTATAGGAACACTCGAGCAGTTCCTTTCCACTTTGATTCCAGGAGTAAGTTTTGAGTTTTTAGGAAAAACTTTTTATTCAGGACTTCTTTGGACTCAAGACCTTTTTACCGTTTTAGTTTTTCTTGCAGTTCTTGGAGGAGCTTATCGAAGACTCATTGTCAAACCTGCATACGTTACATTGAATAAAGACGCAAACTTTATTCTTCTTTTTACGGGCTTATTGATGATCTCTATTCTTTTAATGAATGCATTTCATATTATGGGAGCCCATCCTTGGTATGAAAACTCACTGCCTTTTTCTGCCTCCCTTTCTGAGGGGCTTCTTTTTTTAAACTTAGATCCTCATACGGCATTACTTCTAGGAAAAACATTTAAATGGGTACACATGCTCATTGTACTTGGATTCGGAATGTACATTCCAAGCTCAAAACATCTTCATGTTCTTGCTGCCGGACCGAATACTTTTTTTCAGACGATTGGACGCTCGAAAGGAATGAAGCCTATTGATTTTGAAGATGAAACTTTAGAACAATACGGCACAGCTAAAGTAACCGATCTCAGCTGGAAAGATGCATTGGATTATTATTCCTGTACCGAATGCGGACGATGTCAAGAGGTCTGCCCTGCATGGAATACTGAAAAACCACTCTCCCCTAAAAAACTCATCTCAGATTTAAAATACAATTTGTTCAGAAATAAAGAAGCTGTTCTAAAAAAAGATTATGAAGCTGTCAGTGACGTAATCGACCATGAACTTACTTCTGACGTAATTTGGTCTTGTACCTCTTGTCGGGCTTGCGAAATAGCATGTCCAGTCTTTATTGAACACACCGACAAAATTTATGACATTAGACGTGATCTAGTCATGATGAAATCTGAATTTCCCTCAGAAGTTCAAACCGTTTTTAAAAACATGGAAACCAATGCAACTCCATGGGCTTTCAGTGCAGATGACCGAGATGCGTGGTGTGAAGACCTTCCTGTGAAAAAAATGAATGAAGTGTCATCTCCTGAAGAATTGGATTACCTACTCTGGGTTGGTTGTGCTGGCGCATATGATGATCGAAACAAAAAAGTTCTTAGATCATTTACTCGTATCTTAAATAAAGCTGACGTCAAATTTGCAATTTTAGGAAAAGAAGAACAATGTACAGGAGATCCTGCTCGAAGAATTGGAAATGAATATCTTTTTCAAACACTCGCAACAGCAAATGTAGAAACGCTCAACCGATACTCTGTCAAAAAAGTCGTTACTGCTTGTCCTCACTGTTTTAATACTCTTAAAAATGAATATGGCGATTTTGGTGGAAACTACGAAGTCATTCATCACACTCAGCTCATGGCTGATTTAATTCAATCCGGTAAAATTAAACCATCACAATCACTTGAACAAAAGATCACCTACCACGATAGCTGTTACCTAGGAAGATGGAATGATGAGTATAGTGCTCCAAGAAAAGTTTTAGAATCAGTTGCTAAAAAGCCAGTTGAGATGAAAGCTCATCACGACCAAAGCATGTGCTGTGGAGCAGGTGGAGGTCGAATGTGGATGGAAGAAACCTTAGGAAAACGAATTAATGTCACACGAACAGAGCAAGCTTTAGAAACGGGCGCGTCTGTTGTTGCATCTGGCTGTCCTTTTTGTATGACTATGATCTCAGATGGATTAAAAACGAAAGATCATCAAGATACGGTTTTAGTAAAAGACCTTGCAGAGATTTTAGATGACTCTCTCACTGATTAAACTGTTTTCATCAAAATTACTGACACTTTGTGACAGTTCAGTTGTTTTTACAGGGAGAGTCAATAAATGACTCTCTCAGTTATTTTTATAACCTCTTGAAATTTCATTTTTTTATTCCTTGTTCTTTTTTTTGACTTGGCACGTGACTTGATTCACCAAGACATGGACTTTTATTAATGAGGGGTATTATGAAAATAAAAAGGACGGCAGGTGTCGGATTTTGTATTTCACTTGTTTCATGTGGACCGGTTGCACCGAGTCTTAACAAAAGTGATTTTATTAGAAGAGATCAAGTCTTCGCTCAAATTCAAAACCAAAATAGAAACTTTAGAACGAAAGAACGATCATTTAACACTCATTGGATCAATGAATCACTATTAAGTGAAGAGGATTCTTTTGCTGGTTCAACGGATTTATCCATTGATGAAATAAAAATGCTTATTCACAAGGGAACCGTTGATATTTCTTTAGGGACCCTTCCTCCAAAAGAAGTTCTTTTTGTATTAAATAAAGAAATTTTTGAAAAAGGACTTCAATTAGACACGTATGAAATGAGCCTTGATCCGAAGACTGAAAAATCAGGATATTGGAAGCTTTCATTTAAAAGAAAATTATCAAAAAATGAAAAAGAACTTTTTTCTAAACACATCCACAGAGTCATTGTCTCTCTCAAAGCACAACTTACAGAGAGTCCTATTGTGGCAATTTCACCACATTAAATAAAACTTACCGGAATTTGTATGATTTTTTCGGTTAACAATATGCCATATTCATATAGTACATCTGAATATGGCATATATAGAGATTTTATCTCTCTGAACGAAAAAAGCTAAAAATCCACGGCCCTTAATTTGGTCGACCTGGATCAAAATCTTTATGAGAGGCAATGAAGCGTTTTAAAGCCACATTTGCAATCTCTGAAAGAGAGAGCTCCTTAAATCGAGACATCGACTCCAACTTTTGAGCGACTTGTTCCTCTAACTCTATTTCAATTTTTGTGGTCTTACCTTCTAGTCGATAATCATCTCTCATATTTGCTCCTGGCTATTGCTCTCTCTTATGACACGACCCTACTTCTAATCAAGTCCTTAACCATCTGAAACATCGCTTCTGGTAACTTTTCAAGATGGTCGACTTGTTTAAGGGTTCCTTTCCCTAGCTTAACCCAATGTTCACAGAGTTCCTGACTGCTTTTATCAGATCCTAGCTTTAGTAAATGAAGAGGAACTAAACGATTCTTTAAATAGCTAGGATCCCTTCCTGCAGTGTACTTCCCATCAGTCAAAAGTAACACTGGAACTCGAGGCCCCTTCATTCTTTCTCTCATCCGAATAGCCTCTAAGACACCCGATTCTAAATGAGTGTATCCTTGTGCAGGAACTTCAAGAAATAGCGAAAGAAGATCTGAGACACTCATGGTTTGCTCTGGAGTTTTTAAAACCGTTGCCTCACCTTCAAATGCAACTAAACCAATCGGGTCCTCTGGAAACTGAAGTAATATGATGGCCAAAGCAATTGCTGTGAGAATTAACTTCTCTCCAGTCATTGAAAGACTGGTATCAACCGCAATAACAAAAGGTTCTTTCTTTTTTAATTCGTAAGAATGAGTAAAGCTCAGTACTTGTTTTCCAAGCTTTTCTTCAATAAACGTTTCTAAATCAAGTTCAATCCTTTGAGCATTTTCAGGAATATCCTCGTAAGGTGCATAAAAGGTTTTCATGGGTCTTGTGATTGATCCCATCAGAATTTTTGCTTTTTTTAAAATCAATTGAACCGAAAGTTTTTTAAGCTCTGGATACACTTCCTTTAAAAAAGAAATTTCCTTCCATTCATGAAGTCGAATAGCAATATCCCAATCACTCATTCCTTGAAGTTCTTGGATTTTTTGATCTTGTGCTAATGGAAGTCCATCGATCGCAAAATCATCTAAATATAACGAAGAAGAAGGCATTTGACTCAAATGCTGAGGAAGACCATCCTTATGAAGAGCTTTTATTTCTTTTTTTTTTGAAAATCCAATTCAATCCACTCTAAAATAAGCTCTTTAAACTTTTCTGTAAGCGTTTTAGATTGCAAAACCTCTGCTTGCAACTCTATCCGAGTTGGAAAACAAAGAAGAGCAGATTCAAGAACTCTCTCTTTTAATTTTAAGTGCCTATGGTTCAAAACTAATTTTGCACAATGAACTGCAGCTCGAGTTGAAGCCCCCCTCAAAACTCGGTCATCATTTCTTGTTTGATGGATCAAATGAACTAATAAAGAAGCTTCCTCTTTCTCTAAAGAAGAGACCTGATCAAGTAAAATCCTTTCTTCAATTTCATTTTCTAAATAATCAAGATAAATCCATTCAAAACGATCTAGCAAAGCTTCGCTTAAGTGAGTAGTCGCAACAAATTCACGTGGGTTTTGTGTTGCAATCACTTGAAACCCTGGTTTAGCCACGCAAAGTCCCAATTGAGGAATATCAATTCTTCCTTCATCAATTGCAGGTAACAAAACGTTTTGAACACCTTCTGGAAGTCTATTGAGTTCATTAATAAAAAGGAGTGATCCTGATTCCATTGCTTGTACGAGCGGACCCGGAACAAAAGACTCTCTAGAATATCCTTTTTGAACTAAAAGTGGAGGATCAAACCATCCTGCTAATTTTCTCTCAGAAAACCGATTATCACCATCAATTCTTATAAATGATTTTCCTAACGACTCACAAACGGCTCCAGCAAGAAATGTCTTTCCTACTCCCACAGGACCTTCTATGAGCAAATGGAGCCCCGCACTTAAAACAGATTCCACTTTTTTAAATTCAGTTTCTCGCCCAATAAGGTTCATTTGTTTATATTGACTCTTTTTTTAAAAAAAATCGATGTCGAAATTTTAGACAGTATAAAAAAGAACAAACAGCAAATTTTATCTTATTTTCATTGGCGTTTTTATAACCTCTTAATTTAAATAAGAAAAAAACTAACCCTTCCTGTGTCTTTGTTGGCCTAGTCCTTGCGATACCTACCCTTGAGAGAACGAGCCCTTTTTCTGTTGGGCTACCGCGATGTGAACGAGTGAATGCGGCAAGGAGAGAACGATGAATCGTTTTAAAATTTTTGTAATTAGTACGATCAGCTTTTTAGCGATCCCCCAAGTTCTTGGAGCTGACTTTCGTCAAGCTAATCCACTTTGGGGTGACTCACAAACAGGTCCTGCTGGATGGGGAGATATTCAAAGAAAACACTATCTCGTCATTGATAAAAACGAGAACCCATTAGATGGAATCCATCGATCAAATGGCTCTAACACAAGTCCATCAAATACTCACGGAGGACGACCTTCGGGAACGGATACTGAGAGCGATCTCCTTGATGAATACAATAATCTTCACAAAGGAAGAGATCATGGTGAATATCATTCACTGACTAAAGAAGAGCTCGAAGCGCTTTTTGGAAAGAATACTTACCTCACATTAGAGGGAGACCGAGCTGTGATTAACGGATGGATCCCTCGAGGATGTACTCAATTCTTTCGAATTGAAACATTAAGAATAAATACAGATGAAGGAGAAACACTTGCTTTCATCGTTCAAGAGAAAAAAGGGCAAGGAAACACTCGCCCAGGAAAAGATTGCATTGAAGAAATAAAAAGAAAAAAGAAACACGGTCAATGTATCGGAAATGAATGTGAAGACATTCACTTCGATCAATTGGCTAATTCTCATTATCAAATTCCTTCAGATGATGAACTTAAAATCGCTCTTGCAAACTGGGTCGGTCGAGCAAAAGATCCAAGAAAATCATTTCACTTTGATTATCAAGTCAATGATGACGGAGAACTGATTCACCGAAGCGCTGCTGAAATGAGAGCAGAAAGAGTCGCTGCTCATGAAGCAGCCGTAGCAAAAGAAATTAAAAAATTACATTCAATTGTTGATACGTGTGCAACATCAAGTCCTAACGAATCAATGAATGCTCTTGATCGACTTTTAGAGTTAGGAAAAATGACTGTGAATGAATATGTCAAACAGTTAGTTAATTTAAAATTAAAACAATTGAAAGCAATCCAAATTGCAGCTCAAGAAGCACGCCTTCGATCTGAACTCAGAGAACTTGAAGAAGCTGCAATTGCAGTCTGTGAAGATGATACGAGAAATCACCATAGCTATGCGGTTGCTTGTGCCAATACACTCACCACCATTTCTCAATCTTGGACGAAAGTTGAAAACAAAGTCTTAGAAGATTATGAAAGTTCAATGAAAGTATTAAACCTTGCACGTAAAGTTGATGGACTCACATCAAAAGAGCGGACTCGCTTAAGTAATTATAAGAAAGATCTCAAATTTGCGGGACTTGGATACATGGCAGAAAACGCCAATTCAATGAATCAATATAAATTTTTAAGTGCATACCAAGAAGTCGCAATAGAATCTGAAAAAGAAACGTACAATGCGTGCCGAAGAAACGACATTGATGCATGCACCAACGCAGTGCAATCTATGAAAGCGCTTGAATACCTTCCTCAAGTTGCTCAACAAAGCATTACTGCCGAAGCAAGTTTAAAACAACGCCTTCAACAAATGATGATGAATGGTGGAATGCAGACTTATAATAATCCGATGAGTTACAGTAACTTTCCGATGGGATACAATAACCCAATAACAATGAACAACATGTATTCAAACTCTATCATGGGTCCACAAATGCAAATTCCAACTCCAGGTAACGGAGCTGTCCCTTGGATGAGTGGTGCTCAATCAGGCCTCTCTGGAAATGGCTTTATGTAATCTTTTCTGACACAGCAGAGCGGACGAGTAAAGGCGGGTCCCCCTCATACACGAGGGAAGCGAGTGCGGCAGCAGAGGAATATTTAATAAACGTCTCATCTGGCCCGATAATGAAACCATTATCGGGCTTTGTGCTTAGCATTATTCCTAAGATCATAAAATCTATTGACTGTAGCTTAATCCCCCTTTAACGTTCTAAAAATCAGGGGGTATTTGTTTTATGACAAGTGGATTTGTAAAATGGTTTAACGATCGAAAAGGCTATGGTTTTATTCAAAGCCAAGAAACTGATGGAGATATTTTTGTTCATTACTCTGCAATTCAAGGAGATGGATTCAAAACTCTAGCTGAAGGCCAAAATGTCGATTTTGAATTGACCGATGGACCTAAAGGACCACAGGCTCTGAATGTCAACAAAGTTCAAGGACCAGAAGGCAACGCTTAAAACTATTTTATTTATAGTTTTAAAGTAAAAAGCCACTCCAAAGAGTGGCTTTTTTGTTTTTATTTTTTATTTTTTAAAATCCAAGTCCAACAAAATTTCCAGCTCCACTAGGTTCTGACACCTCAAGAGAAGCAACTGGATAAGTACAATACTGCGTTGAAGTGAGTGCTGTTGGAAAATGATTTCCACTTTTTTTCACACCACCAAACGGAAGCTTCGACGAAGCTCCTACTGTAGATTTATTCCAATTCACAAGCCCTGCTTCTATTTCCATTAATCCTTTTTCAAAAAGAGTTCGATCTTGAGAAAACAAACTCGTAACCAAACCATATTGAGTTACATTTGCATGGGCAATTGCTTCATCAAACTCTTTATAAGGAATAATCGCAACATTTGGAGAAAAAAGCTCGGTTTGCTGATAAACACTCCGCTTCGCAGTTTCAATTGAAGAATCTTTCACAAGTGAAATACTTGGAGTCACATAGTATCCTGGAGTTGCCGTTTCAAGGGCCTTTCCACGCATCACTAATTCACATCCTTCTCGGGAAGCAATGCCTTGAAATTTTTGATATCGATCCATTGAAGTTTGATCAATCAATGGTCCCATAAAGACTTCTTCTAAAGGATGTCCAATTTTGAAATTTTTAGCTTTTTCATGAAAAACAGATACAAATCGATCGATTAAACTTTCATGAACTAAAATTCGACTGGTACAGCTACACCTTTGTCCTGTTGTAATAAATGCACTCACTAGTGTTTCCTTAATCGCAGTATCAAAATGTGCATCACTATGAACAATCGATGTATTTTTTCCTCCCATTTCTAAAGCCAAAAGCTTCCAGTGCTGAGCAAGTGTATCTTGCTTAATTCTCAATCCAACTTCATAAGAGCCGGTAAATAAAACTCCATCAATATTTTCATGAACAACAAGTCTTCTTCCGACTTCTTTCTCACCTTGAATTAACTGAAAAACATCTTTAGGGAAACCTGCTTCATGAAAACACTCTGCCATAACCTGCCCTGTCATTGGTGTTTTTTCTGACGGCTTAAAAATCACAGTATTTCCAGTCAACAAAGCAGGGACAATATGACCGTTAGCCAAATGCCCCGGAAAATTAAAAGGCCCAATAACAACGACCGATCCTAAAGGACGATAAGTACATGAACCTGGCACCCCTGGGGCTGCTTCCTCTAAGTGAAAATCACTTACTAGCTTTAAACTTTGCTCAATGGTAATGGAGACCTTTCCTGCCATTGCTCCTACTTCCGTTCGAGCTTCCCAAAGGGGTTTACCCATCTCACGAGAAATAACTCTTGCTAACTCTTCTTTTTTCTTAAGAAGAATCTCTTGATATCGAGTTAAAAAGTTCTTTCTTTCTTCTAAAGACGTTCTTTTCCACGATTGAAATGCTTTTTTTGATAAATCGATCGCGGTATCTACATCAGCATAGGAATAAGATACAGTCGCATAGTGATCATTTAAATCTGCAGGAGAAACACACTTCCACTCCCCTCGAGGATCTTCTGGTGATCTAAATTCACCTCCAAAATAATTTCCTTTAAATTCAATTTTTTCATTAAATAACTGACTCATCATTTCTCCTTATAGGGTCGGCATCCAAGTACCAATCTTCAGTTCTTCTCCAATTAATTTTTCAATCGATTTAACTGTTTTCAAATCAAGACAAAGCTGATCTTCTGTAAGCTCGCCTGTCACTGATACAGCTAAAAATTCTTTATGCTGAGAGAGATGTAAAATTCCCATCGTTCCTTTTGATATCTCTTTTGCTTTGATCTCTACTTTTTTAATTTTTTTAAAAAGTGAAATATCATCAATATTGGCCCATAAGTGCGGCCCTCCATCAAACGGATCCACTTGTCCATTGTACTCGAAACCAATTTGAGTGAGTAAATGAAATGCCCCTTTCGTTTCAGGACCTACTTTTCCGATCGAATCTCGTGCATCCGGGGCAAGAAAACTCGTATAAATTTTTCCTGTCGGAAAAAGCGATAGAATAAACTCTTTATTTTTTTGGCAAAGAGCATCGGCTTCCCAGTAATTCATATTTGTAAACCGTCTACCAATAGCTTCCCACAAAGGACTTTGTCCTTCTTGATTCAATGGAGGTAACAATTCTGCAATCATTTGATTTTGAAAATACTCTCGATGAAGTGCTACGAACAAAAATCGAACAAAAGAAATATTTCGTCCGTATTTTTTTTCAGATTTCCTAAAATCAGCATCTATAACCAATCCACCTAATTCAGTCGGACCATCGGTATCTGCTTTGAGTTCTAAAGTTCCATGAATAAAACCGGTATTGATTGTTTGAGAGTATTTCTCTTCATTTCCGACTTGAAAATAAAAATGAGGCTCAGTTTCGGTACCATGCTTCGCGGTCACCATTGAAGTTCCTCTCACCTCATGAGTTTCAAAGTCCTCTGCAACAAAAATAAACTTATCTTCTTCGGGTCGAGTGTGCTCTCTTGCAAAAGACCGATTTGACCTTTCAATTAATTTTTTCAACTTTACTCGCTCATTCGGAAGACTAAACATTCCTGGAATTTTTGCAAACTGTTCAAGTGAAGACAAATCTTTGATATGAATGGGTCTTAAAACAATCACAAACAAATCCCTTCAATTAACTCTTGGTAAAAATGAACTGCTTTTTGAAGCTCATGAAGGGTAACTTTTTCATCAGGTGCGTAGAGATTACCTTTAGCCTCCCCAGGACCAAATACAAGCGTGGAAAATCCTTTTTCCGCAAAAAAGCCCGCCTCAGTCGTATAAGACAATGAACTCACCGTAGGCACTAACCCAATTGCCTCCAAAGATTCACTTGCAATCTGATATAAATCGTCTTCTGGGTTTTCATCAATCTGAGGACTAATCGATGGTACATTAATTTGAATATTTAAATTAGGATGAGATTTTTTCAGAGATTCAAAAAAATCAATCACTTTCTTTTTATCTACCTGAGGTCCATCTTTAGAAAATGAATGAAGATGAAAACCAAATTTTACTTGATAAGCATCAGTATCTGCGGATTGAAAACTTAATGTAGAAAAATCTGGATCAAATCCAGAAATTTTTTCTCTTTCTAATTGTTTTTGTAAATTAGAAAGATACTTTCTAAATTCAAAAGTAAATTCTTTTACTTGCTCTGGAATAAACTGAATTCCTAAATCACCTAATCCACCAAACTCGAGTTCAAATTTACCTTTCATTTCAGGAAGAGAATCAAATTCTCTAAAAAATCTTTTAAAATCTTCAAATTGATGTGACGTCAAATAAAGTTCAGCATCTGCTCTATCTGGAATCTGCCTGTCATAGTAGGGTGTTTTCATTTCTTTTAATTGAAATTCAAATCCTGAATTTTCAGCTTTTTCTAAAAAACTAAAAAGTTGCTCTATTGCATTTTCACCTTGATTGCTAAATGAATGCGCCCCAGATTTTCCAAAAGAAGTCACACGAACTTGCCTATTATATCCTCGTGAATCTTTTACAACTGAATGGAAATCAACTTTCATTTCAAAACGAATCATGCTCTTCTGACGATGAACAAGCTCCAGTTGGGTGGGAGCACCTACTACCACCCACTGTGGATTAACTGCAAGTGATTCTACTAAATACTGAGCCCCTAAATCTCTTAGTTCTCTTCCACAAACCCCTACCAAATACAAAGGAATTTTTAACTTTTGCTCTCTAAATTTTTGAGCCGCATACAATTTACACAAGAAATCTAATTTCCCACTTGAAGCACCCAAACCCACTAAATGATTATTTTTAATTTCTCCTTTTAACGGGGCTTCTATTTCTGTCCACTGTTTAGGTAAAACAGGCTCATAGGTATCCAAATGAGATAAAAAAAGGAGACCTTTACGCGTAGATCGATCAACCAAACTATCGCCAATACATCCTTTAAGGTTAAACTGCCGTTTTGAAATATTTTCTTCAGAATGAAAAACTTTTTGAGTTTCAAAAAAAATTCCTCGTTCTTGAAAAAGTTTTTCAAAAAAAGAAACAACTTCTTCATTTCCATATTCTGGATAAGAACGAATTCTTAAAAGTTCAATTGCATCTCTTAAAAATCGATTCATTATTCACTCGCTTCTTTTTCAAGAGTAGATTCAATGATTGAAACCACTTTTGAAATATCATCTTTGGTCATCACTCCAAAAGGAGGGAGCATTCTGACTAAATAAGGTCCATGCCCACAACTAAAAGCAACAACACCAGCTTCAAAAAGTTTGAATAAAAATGATTTTACTCGCTCCATAGAACCATCAAAAGGTTGAAATGCAATCATTCCACCTAAAATTCTAATCTGAGAAACCCAATGAGGATGCTCAGATGAGAGTGACTCAAGCTGCTTACGAAACTCATCTGAAAGTTTTTGAATTTTACCCTCAGGCCCTAAAAAACCTTCATCTAACAAAAGATCAAGCGTGACCTTCGCTGTTCTAAGTGCTGAAGTACTTCCTGCAAAAGTACCTGCCACTAATCCTGGCTGTGGACAAATTTCTTTAGTGTAAAGAACCACACAAGACTGCAACATTTTTCCGGCAGTCACTAAATCAACATATTCGTCTAAACCAAAGGTTTGATAACAAAAGAGCTCACCTGTTCGACCAAAAGTTTGAATTTCATCAGCCCAAATATAAAGCCCTTGTTTTTTGGCTTCCTCAAAGACAGCTACATAGTAGTCTTTTGGACCAAAAGAAAACCCACCTTCTCCTTGGACGAGTTCAATCATCAACCCCACATAGTCTTCTTTTTGACAAAGAACTTTTAATGCAGAAACGGTACGCTCAATATTTACATCTAAAGAATCTTCCATGTGATAGTGAGGAATGTAGTCAACAATTCCATAAGTCGGCTGTCCTTGTCGATACTTTGGATTATCGGTGATTTCTTGCATCGCTGTAGATCTTCCACAAAAACAATCTTCAAAAGCAATAATCTTAGAAGCAGGAGATTTTTTTTGTCTTAATATTTTAAGAGCAACTTCATTGACCATGGTACCACTTCCCATAATCCACCCCTGCTCTAAACGAGATTTCTTGCTCACCTGATCAATCAGTCGCCTCAGGAATACCGTTGCTTCGACTCCCGGCTGTAAATTTCCTTGCATCACATCGTTAACAACACCATCGAAAAGAGTCGATGCAAATCGAGGATGAGAATGTCCAAAAAAATTCACACCAATTCCAGTCACCATATCGTATTTCACCTCACCATTGAGTTGCTCATACAATGGACCACGACCTAATCCCGATTGAATCGTAGGATAAAAAAGGCCTCTTCCTCTCAGCTCTAAAAACTCATCCAAGGCTGATTGATAATCTATTTCCGGTATGGCTTGATTCTCAAACTGAACCGAAGACGTGTATTTTTCCATCAAGGACAGAAAATCTTCTTTTAATTTTTTAAATTCAGACGACTGAATCAATGCTTGGTATTGAGTATAAGATTGTGTTTTCATGCGTTCATTTTTGTTATCACGGCGCTATTTTTGAAGCTATTTTTTCTTGGAACGACTATAAAAAGAATGACATCATAGCTCTCATGAAATTTATTATTTTTTTATGTTTTCTAAATTATAGCTTTGCAACTCCTCTTGATGAAACCCTAAGTAATCTTTACAAAACAAAGAAATACACTCAAGCAATACGACTTTTAAAGGAAAGCGAAATAAAATCAAAAAGTTATGAATATAATTTAGGAGTTCTTTATGAACTCACAGGAGAAACTGGGAAAGCAAGAGCCTATCTAGAAATTGCTCATGAAAAATTTCCAAAAAATAGCGCAATTCAAAACCATTTAGAAATCACTCGAAATCAATTGATTAAAAAAATCGGTTTTCATAGAGCCAATCCACTCATTACCTCACTGAATCAGTGGAGAACATGGCTCTATCCTTATCAGTTTCGTTGGATTGCATTAACAAGTCTCCTTTTTGGAGGTATTTTTCTTCTTTTTTCTTACAGAAGTCGAAGACGACTCCAGGCTTTCTATCGTGGACCTCTCGCTGTTTTCTCTTGGATTTTTCTCATACTAGGAACTGCAATCAGTGTGGAAACGTTCGTTTTTTCTTCTTTTTCTTATGCTTATCTCCTTGACGAATACACACTGAGAAGTGGACCTGGGTCTCAATTTCTAGATGTAGGAAAAGTTTATGCAGGAGCTCAAATCAAAACGACAAACCACTCTCAGATTGATTCAAAAACAGGAGAACGCTGGGTTCAAGTCGAAGTCGCACCAAGTCAAATCGCTTGGATCCCATCGAGTAAAATCATTGCATCTCAAATCAGGTAGCGAAAAAGACTCCTCCCTGTTAAGAATTGAACATGAATTTATTTTTTAAAAGTGGGCTTACACTTCTTATGCTTGGCTTATTGCAATGGGGATGCTCCACTGGAGCTGTTTTAGAAGACGACCCCAAAGCCCTTTATGAAGATGCAGAGTCTGACATTGAGAGTGATCGATATCAACTCGCCTTAGATAAACTAAGAACTGTTAAAAATAAATTTCCTTATTCCAAATATTCAATCAAAGCTAAACTCAGAATGGCGGACGTATACTATCTTCAAGAAAATTACTTAGAAGCAGCTGCACTTTATGAGGTTTTTAAAGATTTACATCCAAAACACCATAAAGTTCCTTATGCTCTCTATCGCATCGGTGAATCTTATTTAAATGACGTTCCCGATTTAGTCGCTCGAGACTTAACTTCTGCTCATAAGGCAATTGAAGCCTATAGTAATTTTCTTTATCAATTCCCAAATGATGAAAACTCAAAACAAGCCAGAGAAAAAATCAATATTTTAAAAAATAAACTCGCAGAAAAAGAAATGTATATTGGAAAATTTTATTACACTTGGGAAAAGTACCTTTCTGCTAAAAACCGTTTTGAAAAAGTGATTGCTCTTTATCCCGAAACATCTCAAGCAGAAGATGCAAAAAAACGATTAGCAAAAACCGAAAAAAAGCTCTCTGAAGAGGAGTCGGATGACTGACAAAGAGATTAATCGCACTGAATCAGATCGCCTGATTCAAACTCACCTAACTCGTCGGGATTTTGAGAAAGCCCGTGAGCTCATTGCGTCCAGACTTGATGAAGACGGTGAACATGCAGACCCCTATTATTGGCAAGGAATTTGGCACTATTACCAGGGCCAAATTGGTCCGACGATTGAAAATCTGAAAAAATGTTTAGAGATCGACCCTAAACATACAGACGCTGCGATATGCCTTTCTGTTCTTTATAACGACATAGGGAAGTACGACCAAGGCAAACTCGTTTTTGAAAAGGCTAATCAATCAGTCATTCATCGCAGACCTGGACAAGGAAAAGAAATTGACCGAAAATTTTCAGTGAAACACATGGAGATGGCTGATTTGTATTTTAGATATCGACGCTTTGACGAAGCCATTGAAGAATATACTAAGGCTATTTTACTTGATGAAGACATGGTCGAATGCAAAATCAGACGAGCTAAATCTTTTGCAAAAAAAGGATACATCAGTAGAGCCATTCAAGAGCTTCAAGAAATCAAAAATGAATCCCCAGAATTATTGACCGCTCGTATTCAACTCGGACTCCTTCATTATTCTCAAGGAGATCTTCTTGAAGCAGAATTAGAATGGGAATCTGTTCTTGACCTTGATCCGAAACATCGGGAAGCTCAAGCTTACTTAGAAATGGTTCAAAAAAAATAGCTTAACATAAACGAAAGGGCTTTTTAATGATGTGGTTTTTTAAAAAGAAAACAATCTCATCTTTAAACCGACCTCTTGTTTCAGTTCGAATGGAAGCCGTTGGAGGGCAAGGTGCAAACTCTGCTGGAAAGATTTTGGCGGAAGCTGCTGTACTGGGATCTCATTATACTGGTAATCATTTTTCAAGTTTCGGCTCTGAAAAAAGAGGAAGTCCTGTGCGTTCCTATGTTAGATTTTCCCCGAATCATCTTCCCATCCGAAGTACTTCATCTATTTCTCTACCAGATTTGCTGATTGTTTTTCATGAATCTCTCATTCACTCCCGGAACGAATCTCTAGAAGGAACCAATCAAACAACTGACTTACTCTTAAATACCCCTCACCTTCCTAACGAAGTTCAATTACCAAAAGGAACACAACTGAAAAATATAATGACTGTCGATGCAACATCAATCGCTCGTCGGTATGGGTGTGGCATTAACTCTGTTCTTTTGGGTGCTTCTCTTCATGGTCTTTCAGAAATAAAAAAAGAACAGCTTTTAATCACTCTTGAAAAATTTTTTAACAAACTTCCTAAAAATAAAATTAAAAATAACGTAAGAGGCTTTAAAGCAGGTTATAAAAATACAGAAATTAAATCTTTCAATTCTCAACAAGCTTCTTTAGAAATCAGCGAACACTCTCTTCCTCATCTAGGCTGGTTAAATGCACCAATAGGAGGACTCGTCCTTTCTCCTGGAAATACCGTATTAAAAGACAACTCGGTTAGTCGAACAGGAATTGCACCTCAATTTATACCAGAAGCATGTTGTCACTGTGGTTTCTGTGACATGCTTTGCCCCGACTATTGTTTTGTCTGGGAGAAAGACCCTACGACCAATACTTTTTTACTTCAGGGAATTGATTACCAATACTGTAAAGGATGCCAAAAATGTATTTCCATCTGCCCAGTTGAAGCTCTCATTCCTGCAAAAGAAGAAGAGATTCCTAAAGAAAATAAAAAA
>PBMP01000022.1 GCA_002722705.1 Pseudobdellovibrionaceae bacterium
AAGCATATAAATCTCATTTTAATTTTGAAAATATTAATATTGAAGTAGAAAAATTAGATTTAGGTGATGCTATTATTTGTGATGATAATAGTAATGAAAAACTTATATTGGAGAGAAAAAGTTTAAATGATTTGGCTAGTTCTATCAAAGACGGGCGATATGTTGAACAATCGCATAGATTAACAAATTATCCTATTCATAATCATAATATTGTATATATTATTGAAGGAAATCTATCATTATGGGAAAATAAATATAAAGTTCAAGGAAATACATTATACACTGCTGTATTTAGTTTAAATTACTATAAAGGTTTTTCTGTAATTAAAACCATTGATATAACAGAAACTGCAGAATATTTATTAAGAATATGTGATAAGTTAAATCGTGAAACAAAAAAAGTTGCGTATTATGATTCTGGAGAGAAATGTAAAAATACTCAAAATTATTGCGAAGTAATCAAAAAAGTTAAAAAGAATAATATTACCCCAGAAAATATTGGGGAGATAATTTTGAGTCAAATTCCAGGAATTAGTTCAGTTACATCACAGGTGATCATGAATGAGTTTGGATCATTATATAATTTATTGCACAAATTAAAAGAAAACCAAAAGTGTTTGGATGATTTATATATTATTACAAATAGTGGTAACAAGAGACGTATAACAAAAACAGGAATAAGAAATATTGTACAATATTTATTATACCAAAAATCCAATATAATTAAAGTAGAAACTTTTTAATTTTTCGATGATATATATATACGATGAAAACAAACCAAATAATTTCAACTTTAGGATGTTTAACATTAATAATATTGGCTATTTATTTTGTGACTGGTTTATTAAAAATAGGAGGCGATGGTTTAAGTACACTAGGTTCAAAGTATGATTTAAATATGATAGAAGGATTTGCAAATAAAGATGTGGCAATTAAAAATACGCAAAATTTAATTAAAGATATTAAACGTAAATTATCAACAGCGGAAGAAACATTTGATGTAGATGATTATGATGATATTGCAATTGAGGGGTTGGAGTTGGCAAAATATAAATTAAGATATGAAATAATGAAAGCGGGTTTAACAGAAGGAAGAAATATTGACAAAGCGCAATTAAAAAAAATGGTCGAAAATTATAAATTAGCAGATGATATACTTAAAATCGTGAAAGATAATGATAAATAGATAATATATTAAATATTAATTTATTATCTAAAATGTATACTTGTTTAAGACATTTTTGATGCACATACTTTAAAGCACAGTCTTTTATCTTTTTGACAATTACCTTGTTCGACAGGATCATTAGGATGTATTTGTATACAATCGCGTGCACACTTTCTAATACGTTCGTCTTTGCGACCGACATACCAAGGACAGTTAGGTTTACCGTTAGTGCTGCCCTTACTAAATTTTAATAAATCAGGATATGTATTATCGGGGTAGGGTTCTGCTACTATTTTAATGTCATATTTGGATGCCGAAGTTGAAACGGTAGGATTTACTGCCGAACTACTGGTATTTTGCGCAGAAGAACTTTGCGCAGAAGAACTTTGCGCAGAAGAACTTTGCGCAGAAGAACTTTGCATTGACATTGTGGGAGGAGCAGCAACTGGGTTAGGAACGATAGGTATTGGGGGATCTGTATTGGCTGCAGCTGGATTTGCATTAGAGGAAGTTGGGTCGATATTTGCAGCAGTAGGGTAAACAGCAACAGCTTGATCGGTAACAATATGATCATCGGCAACGGGATTTGGGTGAATATGGCTATGGGTGTGTGGTTTTAATTTATGCTCGTCAATGTTTGATATGCGTAAATTAGACATATTTGTTGTATCTAAGCAAAATGCTACACAACCTTGACTTTTAAGACGTCCGTCACCACCATTATCGATTCCTTTTCTACATTTGTTGTAACTATGTTCTGCTACACAACGTTCAAATTCAATCGAACAGCCATCTGTACATTTGTTATTGCCATTATTGCTATTGCCATTATTGTTATTGCTATTATTGTTATTGCCATTATTATCCTCATTATTGTTAGTCGAATATACTGAATCAATGTTATTATTATTATTATTATTAAGAGCATTTTGCTGATCTAAACTTGTTGATTTACTTTTATTTATTGATTGAGGTCCGGGAGGATTATTATTCATTTCATTGGTATGCATACCTAGTGATTGTGCTTGTGCTTTAACACCCATAGAATCTTTACTCCGTGCTGATTTAAGTAAATCGTCATCAATAGGGTTCAATATTTTTCTGGTTCTTTTTGAGAAATCGCCTCTATCAACAGCTTTTTGACTACATTTACCACCACACCAATCATCATCCATCGCACTTAAACTACCATAATCAGTTTTTAGCGTAACATTATCTAAAGGTGTATTATTTCCAACATCTTGATCATTGGGATCAAAAGCTGCAAAATTATTTTGATTATAAGGCGGATCATCTCTATTTGAATCTAAAAGTAATGTGGTTGGAGTTTGCATATAAGAAGGGTTACTGGCTAATCCAGCATTGGGATTCAAAGGATCATCAAGCATTCTAAATCCTCTATTATTTTGCGTATCATATGTTTGTTCATAATATAGGATAGGGCATTTAATTCCTACTCTCTGTGCCCATGCGATATATTCAGCATAATCTTCTAAACTATTAAAGCGAATAGGATTAACTCCTGGAATTTGTGGTTTTTTTGTGTTAACTAAATGTAATTCTTTCCCTTTTTTAATTAATAAGTTAGGACAATTTTCCATGTTATTATCATAACCTTCAATAACGTCACTAGACTTATAATTCAAACAAAAATAAAGTCCTAATAAAAAAATAACAATAATTAAGATTGTTTTTAATTTCATATATATATATTTGAATAAATAAATTTCTCTCCATACAATAAAATGGGATCTGATAATTTAAAGATTATAGAAGTTAATGGAAATAATGTAGATGAATTTAATAAATTAGTTAATCAGACGGGGATGATAGCTATAGTAAAATTTTATGCTGATTGGTGTGGTCATTGTAAAATATTGAATCCAAAGTGGGAAATAATGACATCGGAATTGGAAAAAAATAAAAAATTAAAAGGAATTTTGGCAAGTGTTTCTGAGAAATATAAAGATGCAGTCCAAATACCTAGTAATATAGATGGATTCCCTACAATTAGAGTTTATAATAGTGGAAAATATAAATTTGATTACAGGGGACGGAGAGAAATATCAGATTTAAATAGATTTGTTAAAAGCATTCTCGGTAAAAAAAACAGAAAAACAAAAAAACGTAGAAAAAAAAGAAAAGGTAAAAGGAAGGGTAAAAGAAAGGGTAAAAGAAGAGGAAAAAGCCGAGGTGGAGGGAAAACAAGGAAGAAAAAAAATTATAGTAGAAGTGCATTAAGAGAACGGTTTTTTAAAATGTTTACACCTTTGAATATTTAAAATGTGGATATTAACCAATATAAAGATATTTTTATTTTATAATAAAAATGGCAAAAGCTAAATATGTTCTTGAAGTTTTAGAATTTATTACAGAAAAAGAAGGAGATAATAGTTGGTTATCACAAATTAAACATATTGGTTATATGAAGGGGAAATTCAAAACAAAAAAAGATGCAGTTTCGTATTATGATAGACATAATCCACATATGAGATCTTTAAATGCTCACAATACTTATGCAAGTGATTGGGACCCAAAAACAAAATTACTTTATATTGTAAGAGATGATTATTTAATAAATGCGACAATAGATTGTTTTTCTATCGACGATAATAGTGTTGAGGAAATAAAAAATGGATGTGGAATAACTAAATATAAATGGTTAAAATAGGCGTTTTTTTAAATATTCAAAGGTGTAAAAGTGTAAAATAATTATTACATATTATTGATATGAGTTTTAAGTATTGTTTGTAAATCATTTTCAGGTTCCCAATTTTGCCATTTTTGTTTAATAGTATTTAAATTATTACACAAAACACAAGCACATTCACTATCGCTATATTTCATAGGTTCATCATCAGTTATAGCAGTATGTTTGAATAAATGTTCTGAGAGATCTTTTTCCATTTCTTGAATATTATCAGCATTATTTGTATCGTTGTTGGCGTTATTCGTTGCTGCGACGGATTCCATCGGCGTGGTCGCGGTGGCGCCGCCCTCGGTCCGCTGCTCGGTTGAAAAGGCGTCTGTCTCGACTGACATCGCGTCCTCATCGTCTATACTATGGTAACTATCTATAGAGCTGTCATCTGTAATTTCAAAGCTGTGAATGCTATCACTATCATCATTATCATTATCATTATCATTATCATTATCATTATCATTATTATCATCATCATCTTCGTCACTAAATAGCATTTCTTTAGCTTCTTTAAGTTTTTCTGGTAGATCAGGTCTATTTATAAAAATGAAAACTTCAAGCATCATGCTTCTTTTTATGTCTTCAACAACAACGATATTTCTACTAGAATGAGAAACATACATAGCTGCTGTTTTAAGAGCATTTTTGGAAAAACAACAAACCAGAGCAGCAATATTTTTTTTATTATTTAAAGTTTCAATATTCTCTTGTACAGGATTAAAACCTGATTTCATAAAGGAATAATCTTGTTTATCCGACATTATGTATATTTTTACATAGTTATTTTAATATTTATTCAATTTTATATATTAATAAAATTGAAATAAATGGTTATAAGATATATTAATATAATAAATGAAATGTCCACAATTTAGGTTATTTGATTTTGAGATAATTAATAAAGTAGATGAATATGATTCTGAATATTATGAAGGTGACCGCCGACGATTTATCATCAAAATATTTGCTATGGATGAAAAAGGGTTAACATATTGTATTTTTGCAAAAGGATTTCAGCCATTCTTTTATATTAAAGTACCAGATACATGGAAGCGTTCAACTAACCACTTACTTTTTAAAGAATGGCTTACCAATCAAGGATTTTCGATAGTTTCTTGTGATGTAATTAAAAAAAAAGATTTGTACGGATTTGATAATTTTAAAAAATATAATTTTATGAAAATAGTATTTCGTAATATGAGTGAATTTAATAAAGTAAAAAATCTTTGGTATTCAAATCATAAAAATTTTAAAAAACGTACACTCTTAAAAAAAGGATTTCCTTTTCCTGAAACAGGTGATCATTTATTTCTATATGAGGCAGTATTGCCGCCATTGATTAGATATTTTCATATAATAAATATAAGCCCGTCAGGATGGGCTACATTTAAAAAAAAGAGTCTAGCAAAAAAAATACAAACATCAGATAAAACAACCTGTTGTGATTTTGAATATGAAACAAAATATGATAATATTAAATCATTGCCATTAAGAGAAGATGCAGTTCCAATGAAAATAATGAGTTATGATATTGAAGCATCTTCAAGTCATGGCGATTTTCCAGTACCAAGAAAAACATATAAAAAAATGTTAGGGGAGATAATTCAATATTGGGTTGTTCATAAAAAAAAGATTAAGAAAATGAATGATGACGATAAAACAAAATTGTTTATAAATTTAGTTTTAACAGCTTTTGAATATTGTAAAATAGATGGTATAAGCAAAGTTTATTTAAAAAATAAGAAAAATAAACCTAGTAAAGGTGAATTAATTGATAAAATTAAACGATCATTAAAATATACAATTTATGATTTAATATATACTTACCCTCCTAATAAGACAGAACAAAGATGGAGTTATATAAAATGGGAAAGATTGGATGACGATGAAAAAGAAAATTATAAAACTCGCAATATCTTTATTCCTTGGACTGTAAAAAAGAAAAATATACTGGAATTTTTAAATATGAAGTATGATGCAGGTCAAAAATTAGAAATATTGGATAAAGCATTTGAATATGATAGAAATAAAAAATTAGAATCTAAAAGAATATTTTTACCTAAATTAGAAGGTGATAAATGTACATTTATTGGCAGTACATTTTTGAAACTAGGCGAATCTGAACCATATTATAATAATATGTTGGCTTTGGGAGAATGCAATAGAACTCCGGAAGTACCAAATAGTGAAGTTGTTTCGTGTGAACATGAAAAAGACTTGTTATTAGCATGGACGGATTTGGTTAAAAAAGAAGATCCTGATGTGATAATAGGATATAATATTTTTGGTTTTGACTGGAAGTTCATGACAGAAAGAGCTAAAGAATTGAATTGCGATTATAAGTTTTTAGAATTAAGTAGAAACAAAGAAGGCAGGTGCGATTTAGTAGATAGTACCACAAAGGTAGCTAGTGGTACATATGAATTATTATATCCGAAGATACCCGGAAGATTGCAAATAGATTTATATAATTATTTTAGAAAATCGGAAAATTTAGCATCATATAAATTAGACTATGTTTCATCGCATTTTATCGGAGATATAGTAAAAGACTATGAAGTTAAAGATAATAAGACAATAATCAAAAGTAAAAATTTAATGGGATTAAAAAACGGTCATTTTATATGTTTTGAAATATTGGGTCATTCGTCGGATAAATATAAAGATGGGAAAAAATTTAAAATTAGAGAATTAGACACTAAAAAAGGATTATTTGAAGTTGATTACGTGATTGATATAGAAAAAAATAAAAAATTTAGATGGTGTTTGGCTAAGGATGATGTTACTCCTCAAGATATATTTAGATTAACGAATGAAGGACCAGCATCTAAAGCCATTGTAGCCAAATATTGTTTTCAGGATTGTAATTTGGTACACAATTTAATGAATAAGAATGACATATTTACCGCGTTTGTAGAGTTGGCTAATATTTGTAGTGTACCAATTGAATTTGTAGCAATGAGAGGTCAAGGTATAAAATTGTTGAGTTTTATAGCTAAAAAATGCGCAGATGAAAATACATTAATGCCAGTTGTTATAAAAGATAAAAGCAATGAAGGATATGAAGGCGCTATATGTTTGCCACCTAAAAAGGGATTATATAAAGATAATCCTATTGCTGTTGTAGATTACGCATCACTATATCCAAGTTCCATGATTAGTGAAAATATATCACACGATAGTAAAGTATGGACCAAAGAGTATGATTTGGAAGGTAAATTAATAAAAGTATGGGGTGAAAAGGACGAAGATGGTAATTTTAAATATGATCATTTAGATGGGTTTAAGTACGTTGATATCACATATGATACATATAAATATGTAAGGAAAACTGAAAAATCGGCTGCAGTAAAACAAATAAGTGGAAAAAAAACATGTAGATTTGCTCAATTCCCAAATAATAAAAGAGCTATTATGCCTACCGTGTTACAGGAATTATTGGCGTCTAGAAAAGCTACTAGAAAATTAATAAAATTTAAAACAATAACAATGAAAGATGGGAAAAAACATGAAGGACTTTTAAAAAAAACAGATGAAAAATATATAATATCAACAAAAAATGGAGAGATTATTGTTGATAAAGAAGATGTAGATAAAATTAATGATACATATAATGATTTTATGAAGAATGTATTTGATAAAAGACAATTAAGTAAAAAAATTGTAGCAAATTCATTATATGGACAATGTGGTGGTAAAACAAGTAGTTTTTATGATAAAGATATAGCAGCAGCAACAACAGCTACAGGAAGAAAGTTGTTACTATTTGCAAAAAAAATTATAGAGAATTGTTTTCATAATAGAAAAGTAAAAACCAAATATGGGACAGTAATGATTTATGCTGAATATATTTATGGAGATACAGATAGTGTGTTTTTCACATTTAATTTAAAAGATTTGGAGGGTAATAAAATTAAAGGAAAAAAGGCATTAGTAATAACTATAGATTTAGCTATACAAGCAGGTAAGTTAGTAAGTAAATTTTTGAAATGGCCACATGATTTAGAATATGAAAAAACATTTCTACCGTTTTTATTGCTTTCAAAAAAGAGATATGTTGGAATTTTATATGAGACAGATCCAAATAAATGCAAAACGAAGTCTATGGGAATTGTGTTGAAAAGGCGAGATAATGCGCCGTGTGTAAAAGATTGTTATGGTGAAGTAGTAGATTTACTTATGAATGGGGAAAGCGAAGAAACAGCAGCAAACGCTGTAAGAAAATATTTGGATAATATGGTAAATGAAAGGATCAGTCATGATAAATTAATAATTACCAAATCGCTTAATGGTTTTTATAAAAATCCTAATTCAATGGCTCATAAAGTATTGGCAGATAGAATTGCAAAAAGAGATCCTGGAAATAAACCATCGGTGGGCTCAAGAATACCATTTATTTATTTTCAAACAAAAAGAAGATCAAAAAAGATAAAGATGTTGCAAGGAGAAAGGGTAGAAGATCCAACTTTTATTCTAGAAAATAAATTAAAACCGGATTATGCGTTTTATATTACAAATCAAATAATGAAACCAGTAACTCAAATTTTTAGTTTAATATTAGAAAATTTGACGGGATTTAAAAAAACAAATAAAGAACTAACATTTAATAAAAAATTAAAGATATTAACAAATAAATACAAAAATGATGCGGTTAAAAAAGAAGAAAAAATAACTAATATGAGAAATAGTATAGTAAAAGAACTTATATTTGCCGATGCATTAAGAAAAGCACAAAATGCAAAAAACAAACAAACAACAATTCAAAATTTCTTTGGGGTGAGATAAAGTAATATTTATATTATTTTATCTAATTTGTAAGTTAAAAAATTAGAAATTAAAAATTATATAATTTTAATAATTTTAAGAAGCAAAAAATGCCATGATATATAATAATAGTAGCACCGGCAACATTACAATCTTCTTTTGAGCCATCAAAACCTGGAAGAAATTTTCGGCCAAAAAAATCAACAATAGCTGTTTTATTTAATTTTTTTTCCAAAAGGGTTAAAATACAATGTTTATAATATAAATTTAAAATATAACTAATAATAATTCCAATAAATAAAAGCAAGAGTAATTTTTTATTTTTAGTAAAAATTATGAAAGGTGGTATACCAAAAACAATCACTGCATGAATAATAAATGTCATCAAACCCTTAAAGTTCATCTTAATATATATTATATTAAGATAAAATCTTATATTTTATGTACGTTTTCAATTATTAATTTATGTACGTTTTCAATTATTAATATTATTATTATTATTATTATTATGACTAGGAAAAATAACAGAATATTCAGCTGAGATAGTATTTCCAGAATTATCGGGATTTTGAATGGCAGAAGATAATGAAGATAAAATAGTAGAGGATAAAGAATTTATCAAATTATTCAGTTGCGGTTGTATATTATTAGATGATTCTGAATTTGATATATAATTCAATGAAACATCCAGCTCGGAACTATATAGATTAGAAGATCTATTTTGATCAGATAATAACGATGACGATGCGGTCGGTGATGCAGACAATGATGGGGGTATGGATGAAGTATTAGAACCTGTTGATAAAGTGGAAGTAATAGGTGGGTGTAGGAGGGGCATGTGCATATTGCGAGTAGAAGTGTGAGGCGAAGAACGCGGGGTTGTTTCAACATTGGGTAGAGGTCTATTAATATTTAAATTTGGTAAAGGTCGTGATCCAACATCTGTTGATGGTGTAATAACAATTCTACATAATGGACATCTATTATCATAATTTTGTAAAAAATTTGTAAGAGAACTTTCTAAGAATATATGACCGCAATTATTAATTTGCATAACTCTATCACTGGGTAAAAATCTAGCAAGAGAAATAGGACATATTTCTTGAGAAGATTCAATATCACTTCTAATTCTAATAGTTGTATTATTAGATATATCGACATTTGATAAAGGATTTGTTTGTGAAGGTGTATACAATGTAGTTTGCAAAATATTACCCAATGTATTATTTAATGTATTGGCAAATGAAAAATTTGTGGAATATCTTCTTTGGTCGCCTGTTAAAGATGATCGAGAAGAAGGTGGTATAGCTTGGGTCGGACGTACACCTTGGGTCGGACGTACACCTTGGGTCGGACGTACACCTTGGGTCGGACGTACACCTTGCGTTGGTGGTATGGTTTGCGTTTGCGTTGAAGTACCTATAGGATTCCATATAAATGCATTTCTCCGTCTTCTTGGTCTCCGCGAAAAGGTTCCTGCCAAATTTTGGGGGGGTATAATATTGGATATATTAGGTGCTGTCGCCAACTGTCTATAACCCATAAGATTGTTTATATAATTGGAATCATTATCCATATATCTCTGTAATAACATTCTTATATTACTATTTAGAGATGACATAGTTGTTGAATATGTATTAATAATCGTTGTGAATTGTTCTTGTTGTCGTCTTGAAAGAAATAAAAATTCTAAAAGTAAATATTCTCTTGATATTGTTTCATTCATATACTTATTATATATTATTAAAAAAATGTGTTTAAATGTAAAAAAATAATAATAGATAAATAATAATGCAAAAAGGCATAGAGTCAATGAAAAAAAAGGATTTTGCAAAGTATTCAAATAAAGGTTTAACAGGTTTAGCAAATTTAGGAAATACATGTTTTATGAATAGTGCATTACAATGTTTATCGCATACATATGAATTTAATAATTTTTTAGATAAAAATGAATGGAAAGGTAGAATGAAATCTGTTAACGAATCATTAATAATGTGTGAATGGGATAATCTTAGAAAAATGATGTGGAGTGAAAATTGTGTTGTTCAGCCAGGTGGATTTGTAGGAGCAATACAAAAAGTTGCTAGAGTAAAAAATAGAGTAATATTCACAGGTTTTGCTCAAAATGATTTAACCGAATTTTTACAATTTTTAACAGAATGTTTTCATAATTCAATATCAAGAGGTGTTGATATGAAAATATCTGGTACAGCTATTTCAGATACAGATAAATTAGCCCAAGCATGCTATAAAATGATGAAAACTATGTATGAAAAAGAATATTCAGAATTTTTGAAAATGTTTTTTGGTATACATGTTTCGCAAATAAAGTCCTTAGAAAGTGATTATATAAATATAACTCCAGAACCTTTTTTTAATATTCATCTTCCTATGGAAGGGAAAAAAACTTTAGTAGAATGTTTTGATTTATATACACAAAAAGAAATTTTAGATGATAATATTTTAAATGAAAAAACTGAAAAGAAAGAAAAGTCAGAAAAAAGTATATTATTTTGGAGTTTAGCAGATATATTAGTATTAACATTAAAAAGATTTGGCAATAATGGTAGAAAAAATCAATCTTTGATAGATTTTCCATTAGAAAATTTAGATTTATCAAAATATATAATCGGATATGATAAAGACACCTATAAATATGATTTATATGGTATATGTAATCATAGTGGCGGTGTGGCTGGTGGACACTATACAGCTTTTATAAAGAATGCAAATCAGAAATGGTATTTATTTAATGATACAAGAATTACAGAAGTTAGGAATTTAGCATCTTTAAAATCTCCGAGAGCATATTGTTTTTTCTATAGAAAACAAAAAAAGTAATAACTATATATATATAATATGATTGAAGGACATTCTTCGTTAACATCACCTGTAGATGTATCTCTTGGAAATGGCGTTTCAAATATGTATAATTCAATAAATAGTACAATTTCCAAGTCAGTATCTTCGGTAAATCCATTAATTTTATTAGTATTTGGAGTTATTATAATATTTTATTTAATCGTTTTTAGTTATTTAGGCCAAGGTTCTGCAGCACCACCCGCATCTCCCGGAATGAAACTGATAGAAATTATTATGTGGGGACTTTTCATATTTTTGATATTAATTAATGGGTTGCAATATTTTTTTAAGATAGATGCAAAAGCAGCTATTACAAATCTCTTTGGTGAAACGGCAGAAGTAGATATTGAAATACAACCTGATCAAAAAGAAGTAGCAACAAGAGGCGATCCTTTAATTCCTTCACTTGGAGTATCGGATAAAAGTAGGAAAGAAGGAAAAAAAGAGAACAAAGAAGAAGGGGCAGTAAATAAAGGTATAGAAGAAATAGAAAGTGTAGCTTTACCAAAAACTGAAAAAGAAGCAGAACGCGAATATGGCAAAGATGGTAAAGAAGTTTTTAATATTCCTGGAAATACTTACACATATGAAGAAGCAAAAGCTTTATGCAAAGCATATGATTCCGAATTAGCTACATACAATCAAATAGAAAATGCGTATAAAAGTGGAGCTGAATGGTGTAATTATGGATGGTCTGATAAACAGATGATTTTTTATCCAACGCAAAAATCGACCTGGAATAAATTTCAACAAGTAAAAGGGCATGAACATGATTGCGGTAGACCTGGTATTAATGGAGGTTATATAAGAGATCCAACTGCAAAATATGGTGTTAATTGTTTTGGTAAGAAACCAAAAATCACTACAAAAGAACAAGAGATTATGGACAGTGCTACAATTATTCCAGAATCAAAAGAAGATCAGGAGATCGATAAAAGGGTTGATGAATATAAAAAAAACTTATCAGCTATATTGTTAGCACCATTTAATTATAATAGTTGGACCAAATATTAAATTTACTTAATAAAATTATTAAGTAAATCATAACAGAAAATATTAATTTTTTATACATATCAAAAGTACTCAAGATCTTGAGAAACGCCATGTTGTTTTATAACTTTAAATCCTTTAATCTCTCCATTTTTTTTGAAATATGATTTAATTTCTTTTCTTATTTTTTCAGAGCAACTGAATTTTTCTCCAACAATCGTTTCTATTGTAAGTGTTTTGTATCCATTATATTCCCCTTGATAAGCCCACTTCTTTGGGAGAAAGATTATTTTCTCCCCTTCAATTAAATTTGACATTTTATCATATTTACCAATTCCGCGCCAATGAAATTTTTTTTCCTTTTGTCTTTTCGATACAGCATCAACTATTTTTTGCTTTACTCGTTCTCGTCGCGCTTCCTCTTCTTTCTCTTTTTGTTGTCTTGCTATTTTTTCTTTTTTACATTTTTTACAAATGTTATCCTTTCTTGTAGAAAACGAGCCAAATCCCTTTTTCTTCTCACATCGATTACATTTCTTTTTGTTTAAATTTTCCAATTCATTTTCTAGCCTCTTTATTTTTTCTGGGTCGGGCTTAGCTTTTTTTTTTTCTGCTGTTAAAGCAGGTTTTATCATGTTCTTTAGTATGCAAGTATTACCCAAACATAGTGTCCTGCACACACCACCGTCCTTGGGTGGATTGTTTGCACTGGAGCGAAACATATAGGTGATGTGATGACCGCATGCACAAGCTGCTCCTCCCACGTCTAAATCTCCTTTTTCCTGACAACTTGTAAATTCATCAGCAATATCTTCCCAATTTTTATGTTTTTTCATTCCATTTACACCAATCATACAAGCTATAGCAAAGGAGAAGAATTCTGGATTGCTAAGATTATATTTAGGGAATTCCTTTTTGCAGAATTGTTGTAACTGATTTTGCCAAAAGAATTGTTGATTTAGGGACGCGAATTCCGGCGGCCAGCCCTCTGTTAGCTTATTTTCAAATTCATATTTTATTACAACCTTTTTTACTTCATCAAAAGGAAGTTGTGTTATATTCTCTTCCTCGGACATTAATTAATATTTTAAAAATATTTTTAAATTCAATCAATTTTCTTTTATAATATATTACTAAAATATTTTTATTGAAAATCACTACCTATAATATTATGAAAAGGTAAAAACAAGGAATAACCTTCCGATTTAAATGGCGGCGGCACTCCTAACATATTGGCTACATATAATCCACTTTGTAAAACTAGTTCATGCCAGAATTCATTAACTGTATCTTGTCCGCAATAAAAGGTATTATTTTTTCCTTGAATTTTATTTAAAATATGCATTCTATATTCATACCCACCATGTTTATCAATAGTGTCAAAATCCGGATGCAAATATATCTTTTTATCAATAACATGTTTCTTTTTAATAGGTATATTATGCGATAATGAAACTGATACATATGGTGGTTTGGGTTTTAAATTGGTTGATTTAAAATTAGGAGATATAGTATTAATATTTGTATCTTGATCACAATAAATATATGAATAACTATTAGTATTTGTGAGTGTATTTGTAATTAAATTTTCATCTGTATGAGTTACAACAGTCACTTCGTTATAAGAATATTTATTGAATAAATCTTGCTCGTCTTTTGTTTTATCGTTTAATATTTTATTATTTATTTTCATAGGTGTTGCTAATATTAAATAATCAAATTCTTCTTGTTGATGTGGTGTATTAATTACTATTTTCTTTTCATTTCTTTTTATTGTTTTTACAGGCGAGTTAAGGTATATTTGTTGTATTGATTTCGCAAATTTATTAATATAACTTTGAGTACCATTAATAGGTAATTTCCAATTAGGAATATCAAAAATTGGAAGACTAGGATATAATGTTTTAAACATATGTGTACTCAATGTATTTGTATGCAATATCATACCTAATAAAGATGGAATTATATAATTTTTAAAATAACTAGAGAATCCATGAATTTCACAAAAGCTCTTAATGCTAATATCAGTGTTGCTTTTGTTATATTTCATTAATTGATCAAATTTTATAAATTCTTCATAAATATCGTGATTCCAATTATTCATATCATTCGATACCCAATCTTTATATCCTTGTAAGTTAGCAACAGCTAAAGTTATAGGTAAAGGTTTTGTTTTAATATTAAAATGCTTTAAAAATCTTGTGAGATATGGATACATATGAGTACTTTTCATATATATAATTCCGGTATCTATCCCATTTATTGTTCGGGCAACACCCCCTAATCTATCAGAAGCTTCAAAAATAGTACAATGATATTTTTTTGATAACATATATCCAGCAGAAAGTCCGGCAATCCCTCCGCCAACAATAGCTATTTTTTTTTTATTAATATTTAAAAAAAATGGTAAAATAGTAAATATAATATAAAATATTAATATACTAATTAATATTTGATAAATATAGTTTAAATTATTAAAATAATTCATATAATAAATAAATTTATAATTTTCTGGTTTTTCTTCTTCTTTTTTTTTGTTTTTTTCTTGTTTTTGATTTAGTTTTTTTATTTTGATCAGCTAATTCAAGTAATTTTGTATAGAGATTATTATCAATTACGCCTCCCTCTAATGATTTGGTTCGCACTTTATCATGTAAGTTACCATGTATATTTGTATTATCTATTTGATTATCTAATAATGTTAAACCAATAGGTAACCCTAGAGATGAAAAATGCGTTTTATTAAGTTTTTCACGACCCCTACCACCTCCTATCATAGCTGGTAAATTATATTTTCTTAGATAATTATCAAATTTGATGCCTATACTATAAATATCGCCATTTTTTTCATATACTGTAAAATCATTTTTTTCCATTATATATATATTTCATAATTTTATTTATCGTATAACTCAAATAAAGGGGTAGCTAATTCTAGATTATCATGAAATATTGTCACATCATACTTTTTTTCTATAAACTTGTATATTAAATCAGCAAAATATACTCCGAAAATTTTATTTGGATCTTTATTAAATAATATATTGTTTCCGAATTGTGTATTATATTTTATATATAAATTTGTTAAATGTGTCGATAATTTTTTTTCATAATTCCAAAAATGTTCGTCATCTAAAAGTTCTTTAGCTTCGACGCAATTAACATAGTTTTCATATGAAAGATTTTTAAGGAATTCTATAGGATCAAATTCTTCTTCTTTTTCTTGTTTTACTTCGTTTATTTTTTTACTTGGCATGCACTTATACTATATATAAATGTTGCTATGTTATTTTTAAGTTCATTTTCATCAGTAATAGAAAATTCTTTATTTTTGATAAGTGATTTTACATCACATATTAGTTGATCTATTATATTTTTAATTTGTATATTATTAGAAAATTCTCTTAACCATTTCTGAAATTTTTCTTGTTTTTTTCTATTTTTAAGATCTTCTAGATTTTTTAATAAATATGTTAATTTGTCATTATAATCTAAAGGTGGTAACGGTAAAAATTTTATTTTAGGATTTGTTGGATTAAATTCTAATGATGGTGTATTGGGTTTTTCTTTTATTTCCAATTTAATAGCGTTATCTTTTATTAGGAGTTTGTTATTTGCCCAGCAATTAGAAGACGGTAATGATGTAGTCATTTTAAAAGCACTTATCAATTATAACTAATAAATGGTAAGAACTGCTTATATCGTTTTGAAAATATTTATTTATACGATCTTTTTATATCGTAACTATATTTGGGTATTCTTTTTTGTTTTATATATTTTATTATATCTTTTACTTTAGTTTCATCTTCTATAATATCCTTAAGACATGTCTCAATAAAAGAGAAGGTTAAAGGATTTGTTGTTTTTATATTTTGAAATTTTAATTTTCCATCAGATATTTGTATAACTGCATTTTCAAGATTATTAGATTCGGCATATGTAAAAATATTTCGAGTTAGTTCATGTCTAGTATTTCGAAATCCTTTCAATTCAGTACTTAATTGTTTTATTTTATTATCTATATTTACCCATTGTTGAATATTAGTCTGAAATTCCTCACTCATTTTTATATATCATAATAAATTATTTTTAATTAATTTAATATAATTATTTTGTTGTCCATGCTTTTTTAAGAGCTTTTGCTTTATATTTTTTTTGCTCAGTTTTAATAGTATTTAATTCGTTTATCGCTTGTTGTTCCCATGATCGCGGCAAAGGCATTATGGCAAATTTGTTTGGACAAATAATACCCCAACACCGCTCTTTCTTGCATGAACCACTGCTACAAACTTCACGTATATCACAGTCATTGTCATCTTTGCAATCTTTTTCATCCTCCTTGCCCCAAAAAGATTCCTGCGTTTTATTATTTATTAACCAATCAGTTATTATAAATAAAATAATAATAATTATTAAAGCATATATAGATATAGTTAAATATCCCCAAAAAATAAAAAAATATTTTAAGATTTTTTTGATTACATTAGTTATATCATGATTAGTCATTATTTGATTATATAATATATTTTTATTTTGTATTTTATTTTTTGTATTTTAATATCGTATAAATTTTAATTATTTGTACGATATAATTTAGCGTTTGCGTCTTGTTCTTCTTGATTTTCTGCGCGATACCCGTTTCTGTTGCGTTTTTTGTCCTTTGTATAATAAAAATGGAAGTAAAGCAGTTCTTAAAGCTGCCATAACACCATTGCCACCAGTTCTGTGTCTCGATCTTCTTGTTCTTCTTCTTCTGCTTCTTCTACTTTTTCTGGAACGTCTGCGTCTAGCCATTATAATATATGATTAGAAAATTATGTTTTTCTTGATGTTAACATTTTATTACGCAATAATAAAATAAAAATTCCTAAAATTAATAAAAAACTTATAAATACAAAAATAATAGATAAGAATATGTAAGGATAAATCTCTTTAATTAACATATCAATCAAAGGTCTCATTATATTTTTTAGTTCTTTTTTAACATCTTCTCTATTAAGAACATTAAGGCATTCATTTACAATGGTTTCCTTAATATTTGTCATATTGTTAATTTATATAATAATTATTATAATAATTCGTATAAGTTTAAAAGTATTTTTCTAAATTATCAACAAATGACAAATACATTTGAACCAAATGCATTATATCCGTTTGATAAAATAACTATAAAAATCCCTAAAGCTCTACAAGGCGGGACTTATAATGCAAAATTAGAAATAAATGACGAACCAATAATAATTCAAACACCAAAGTGTAGAACAAAACACGGTATACATATAACAGCAAAGCAAATTTATTGCGATTTACTTATGACTGCGGATGATGAATCGTTTATTGAGTGGTTGACACAATTACAAGAAAAGGTAAGGCATTTGATTCTAGAAAATGCAGAAAATTGGTTTCATGAAGTTCCTACTTTAGATGAAATAGAATATAATTGGAACGATTCCATGAGAACTTACAAAAATACTAATTATTTAATTAGAACATTTGTAAAAAAAAATAAAAGTATGAATAAGATTACTTTACAAATATTTGATACGGAAGAAAATCAGTTAGGTGTGAATGATATAAAACCAGAAACAGAAGTTATATGTATTTTAGAAATAATGGGATTAAAATTTTCCAGTCAGAGTTTTCATTTAGATATATGTTTAAGACAAATAATGTTGATTAAAAAAAAACCTTTATTTGACAAATGTTTAATTAAAAGAGATAAAGATATTTATCTTGATAATACTATTAAAAATGATATGGTAAGCAAAGACATGAAGGAAAAAGATGACAAAATGACTATGTCAACAAATATGAATGATGAAAAAAATATAGAAAAAGTTAAAACTAATGTACATGATCATAAAGATAATTCAAATGAAGTAACAAATAATTTAATAGATAATATAACAAAAAACGATACTAGTGTGAGAGAAAATAAAACGACAAATATAAATAATAATACTGAAGTAGTAGCAAATGTTTCTGATAAAACGGAAGTTGAAGCGAAAGAAGAAATAGCAAACGTTTCTGATAAAACGGAAAATGAAACTGCAAAAGAACTTGATAAAACGGAAGATGAAACTGCAAAAGAACTTGATAAAACGGAAGATGAAACTGCAAAAGAACTTGATAAAACGGAAAATGAAACTATAGAAAAGATTGAGAATACGAAAGATAAAAAGGATGCTGAAGATAATAATATAGAGAAGTTTAAAATACTAAAAGATGAAACAACAAACAATCCAAAATCTTTAGAAAATCTAAATAATTTAGAAGAAATAGATTTAAAAATAGAAAGTTCCGAACCAATAACTTTAAAAAAACCCAGTGATGTATATTTAAATATTTATAAAGCAGCACGAATTAAAGCTAAAAAGGCTAAAATGGAGGCTATTAAGGCATATTTAGAAGCAAAAAGAATAAAAGAACTATATTTATTAGATGTTGCAGATAGTACTGATGAAGAAAGTGATAGTTATGACGAAGAAATATTTAGCGAAAACTAAAAGAAATGAAAAAATATTTTATGTCTAGATTAATATATAATGAGTTTTGTCAAGATGCTTAAAAAATTAGCTAAAAACGAAATAGTTATGGTTCTTGCCGCCGTCGTCGCAGTAAGTGCCGTATATTTATATTCCAAAGGTTTTAGCCCATTAAGTGGTTTATCTAATGCTAATGAAGCTGTACAAGCTGTAGATACATCGTCAAGATCCAATGGTAACGGGTCAGCATGTCCTGGAGGCAATAATTTTGTACCTGCACAACCTTTAGGACAGAATGAAGGAGCTGCGCCAAGTAATGGAGCGACTAATACTTACGGTCTTCCACCTAGCTGTGCTAAACAAAGTGTCGTAGATCCAAAAGAATTGTTACCTAGAAATGGTAACAATGAATTTAACAAACTCAACCCACAAGGTTCGGGTGATTTGAAAAATGTCAGTCTTTTAAAAGCTGGATGGCATATTGGAATTAATACAGTTGGTCAAAGCTTAAGAAATGCGAATCTTCAATTAAGAAGTGAACCACCTAACCCTCAATTAAACACTGGGCCATGGAATCAATCAACAATATCGGCCGATGTATCACGTCGCCCTCTTGAAATAGGGTGCGGAAACTAAATTTTTAAATAAAATCATATATTAAAAAAATATGATTTTGTTTTTATCATTACATATTATAAATGAAATTAGATATTAATGGTTTTGGATACATAATAATAATATTTATAATAGGATTTATTTTAAAAATATATATAGAATCTGATTTATTTCAATTAAAATGTATTGTCTCCGACGAAGATGGAAATACATATTGCGTAAGAGAAACTCCCAAATTAGAATTAGTAGCTGATTTATTAGCACGTGTCACGGATAAATTAAATAAATTGGTTAAATATATGAAAGAAAAATACCCTTCTCGAGAAAATGTACTGAGATTGGTTAAAAATTTTAATCCAAAAAGAATAAGTGAAACATTGCCAACAAGTACATATACAGCTTACTCGGAAAATAAGGGCGAAAAACTAGCATTTTGTACTACTACAACGAAAGAAGGTACAAAATTAATAGATGAAAATACTTTAACATTTGTGGCTATTCATGAATTAGGACATGTAATGTCCAAATCAATTGGACATAAAAAAGAATTTTGGCAAAATTTTAAATTTTTACTTAAAAATGCTATACAAATGGGTATTTATACTCCAGTAGATTATAAAAAAAGTCCAAAAAAATATTGCGGGATGACCATTACAGACAATCCTTATTATGATTTATGAGTAAGGCATTATTCTCCCAGTTTGTTTAAAAAATGTTGAACTAAATGTTTTTAATTTTTGTTCTTTACTTCTACTTAATGCGATATTAAGATTATAAATAAGTTTGTTATTCAAAAAAGGTTGATAAAAAGAATTATTTCTATAAATTTTAATGCGAAATTTAGTGCCATTATCATATATATCTTTTGTTTCATAAATCTTATCATAATGGTCGGGAATTTCTGGGAAAAATGTATCGCATATATATTCTTTATCAATGGCAGTGTAATAGATTGCTTGTGTATTTTCATGATGAATAAGGTTGTCATAAAATTCCCCCCCACCTATGATCCATTTATTTTTATATTGATTTAATAAGCCATTTTTATATAAATCTTCATAAGATTCTTTAAAAATGAAATTATCATAATATACCAATGGAGTTTGGGAAATTTTTTTACTTCGTTCGTATACCGTTTTACTTATTACAAAATTAGCTCTTTTAGGCAAAGCTTTTGGTAAACTATACCATGTATTTTTACCCATTATTACGGCATTTTTTCCATTCCCTTTTGTTAAATTAGCAAAAATATTCATGTCCTTTTTTAATTTCCACGGAAGTTTATTATTCAATCCTATACCTCTGTTTTTACATGCTGCGACAATAATATTCATTATAATTATAATAAATAAATATCCATTCTATTTATATAGATATGATTGATATATATAAAATTAATCAGGTTATTAATAATAAGGTAAAAAAAATTTTTGTATTTATAGGACCATATGAAATAAAAAAATCATCATCCGGTCCAACAATCAAAGGCAATGATATATTTTCTAAGTCAGAATGGAAAAATATTACAAAAGAAAAAATTCCAATTATTTATATTTCAAAATATATTCATGGCGATGATACAATTTTAAGAATAAAAGAAAAAATTTTAAAAGAATGTCCAAATGTGATGGCGGCAACTTCTGAAATGTATATATTTTCAATAAATAATAAAAAGAGAAATCGTGAAGAATTGTTTTCCAAATTAACTAACCATGAGCAGCTAGAATTAACAGATGAACGATTAAAACAATTTTTATATAATATTTTATTTACAAAAAATTCATTAGAACATAAGAAACATTTTTTTAAAAAATCATCCAATATTAAGAAAGATATATATACATATGACGATTTTATAAATCTCAAAGTGGATTGGAAAAAATCCTTAAGATTTACCCAATCAATAGGTCAAAGATTAATTAGGAATTATAACAATATTTTTGTAGCGAATCCATATAATAATAATATTATAGATCCATTTTTGTTACACGAAGGGCAAAATAATATATCGACGCAAAATGCTTATTTATTATTAAAATATTTTCCATTAGAAAATAATAATTTATATTTATGTTTGGCGAAAGATTTAATGCAGTTTTCAAAAACACATAGTTTAAATAGCGAATATTTGTTAAAATTATATTATCCACATTTGTACCAAATAGAAAAAATAACCAATGAGGAAATATTAGATAAAAAAAGTCATAATGTTTACGATAAAGAGAAAAAAGCTATTAATAAATATTATAATGCGTATAATAACCGTATAGATATCTTTTATGATATACAAAATACAAAAAAAACTCCTTTAAAATATATTGAAAAAGGTATCAAATATTTATATTTGACAATTCATCCAGAGAATAGTATAAAATTGCCTTTGGATATTATATTTAAAATATTAAATTCAAGTAAATTAATACCATTAATTAAATATAATCCGGGTAATAAATTTGAAAATATTTACAGATTATTTACAGATAATTATGTTTCTGTAAACGGAATTAAAATTCCGTCATTATATGTTTTAAATAGAGAAAGGAAAGGAAAGATAAATATGATTACGAAAGTATTATCAATAAAGCAATCAGTGGGATTTTATATTGAATTTATGTTTAAAAAGAAAATAGTAGAAATATTCTGTGAATTTTTAGAAAATGGTAATATAATAATTAAATTTGAATGTCCTATATTATTAACAAATGAGGATGTAAATGTAATTATAAAACGATCCATAAATGATACAATATTAGAAAAAATTAGAAATTATTTGAAACAGAGCGGATATGAATATATTACATATAATGATATTAATAGTGATAATATAGAAATTAATAAATTAGATTATCAAATTAAAATAGAGAATAAAAAAAAAATAGATATTTCAAAATATATCGGTTGTATTTCATCAATATTTAATATTATTAAAGGTAAAGCAATTAGTACATCAGATGTACTAAAATTAGTGTATAAACGTGTATCTGTTTTTAAACTAATGGACAGTATAAAATCATTTATAACAATAAAAAGAAATGCAGCTGAAGATTGGTCTACAATAATAACACAATTAAAAGAAAATTTTCCAAAAACAATAGAAGATGATACAAGAGCAAAAGAAATAATAGCTGAATGGAATAGTGAAATATTAATGAAAGAAAGTGCTTATGGAAATAAAAATAGAATAATTGATAGTAATCCTGGATTTGAAACAACAATGAGTACAGTTATTGCAGATAAAACATATACAAATATAATTATGGAGGGTATTAATGATACAAAATATATACAATATATTGAAATTTATATAGACTCTATTTTTAAAATTTTAAAAAGTACTTTCGCAGCAAAAATGCAACAAAGAATAAAAAAAGTATGCGTTAAAAAAAGTAAAAAGATTCAAGATATAGATGATATAGGAGATAAAGATATAAAAACAAAACTAGTGTCAGGTAAGATTGTATTTGGAAAAGCATCTGTAACAGATCCTTTTTTTGACGATCCTGATGATGATGGAGAATTCGACGATTTTTTTGATGACGATGACGAAGACGATGACGAAGACGAAGACGAAGACGAAGAAGAAGATGAAGACGAAGAAGAAGATGAAGAAGAAGACGAAGAAGAAGAAATTATACAGGTATTACCTCCTCAACAAATAACACCAAAATCACCAACGCCAAAATCACCGACGCCAAAATCCCCGACACCAAAATCCCCGACACCAAAATCCCCAACACCAAAATCCCCGACGCCAAAA